>SLIY01000470.1 GCA_007135385.1 Leptolyngbyaceae cyanobacterium CSSed165cm_216 | reverse complement strand
TGACCCAGTCGGGGCTGGGGTTGGGGTTAGGGGTCCAGTTTGCCCTGCCGCTGTTGCAAACGGGCGTTTGGGCCAACGCTATCCAAGCACTGATGGGGGGGATGCTTGGGGCTGTCTTAGGCATCTGGTTGTTTGACCTGATCACCCTGTTTGCCTCGGCAGCCCTGGGGCAGACGGCCATGGGGGGCGGCGATGCCAAATTAGCGGCCATGTTGGGGGCTTGGCTAGGTTGGCAGGGGGTACTGCTCAGCGGCTTTTTAGCCTGTGTGGTGGGAGCCCTGGTGGGGGGTGGGGCCATGGCCCTACAGCTGATTAGTCGTCGTCAACCCATGCCCTTTGGCCCCTTTTTAGCGATCGGGGCGGTGATCGCCATGTTCTGGGGAGAAGCCCTGATTGGGGCCTACCGAGCTCTGTTTTTCCCGACGCTGTAATCCCAAAAGTATCAGGGCCGTATGCCCAGCTTTAAGGAGGCTTGGATCGAGCTTACTCGGTGTCCCGGGCTTTCTCTACCTTGACCTGCCCGCAAGACCTCCAAGCTGTTATGCCAATTCTCAATCGGCTGGGCCAGGTGATCAGCAGGTAGCCTGACTCATCCAGCGCTGCTGAGGGATAGTTGAGGCAAATCAGCACCCAGCCAGTCAGGTTTCCCTCACATCACCGGGGAGTACCACTGAATATCCGGAGGATGATCCACTAAGTCAGGAATTTCGCGCATGAACTCGTCAATGTATCCCGAGCGAAAGTGAGACTGAAACGCCGCATCGTCTTGCCAGGTTCCCAGGGTAACGAACTCACCAGGGTTGGCGTGGCCCTGCAGCAGCTCAAACCGCAAACAGCCTGGATTCTCGCGAGCTAATTCGGTTACCTCCATCAGGAGGGCCTTCAGGGCATCGGCTTTGCCTGGTTTAGCGATGACTTTTCCAATGGTGCGCACCACGCCAGTCATGGTTGATCTATCCTCTTGAGGGGAAACGGCCTGGGGGATTGGGCCTGAGGCAACCATAGCCCATATTTGGCTCCCTCAGCCATCTCCCCACCTCCCCATCCTCTCATCTCCCTACTTTCCCAAGGTTGTATAGAATCTAACTGTAGCTACAGTCTTAGGACCCAACAGCTTGCAGCACTATTGGCGGACTCGAGGGAAGTGGATACTTGGTGTCGCTTGGCTGGCGGCGATCGCGCTGTTAGTGTTAGCTCACCCCGCGATCGTCTTGGCCGCTACCTGGGTGCCCGTAGCCGAGGCCAGTCAGGGGCAGCAACAGCAGTTTGTGGATCTGGACTCCATCACCGTCCTGGGGCCAGGGCAGGTTCAGGCCAGTAGCTACTACGTGGACCGCCGTGCTGGGAGTCCCCAGCGCACCACCTACCTGACCGAGTACGACTGCCAGGGGCGACGGTTTCGTGATGTGGTCTTCGACGGCCCAGTGGGTAGTGCCCAGTGGCAGCCCGTAGACCCTGATCCCCTGAATAGGGCGGCGATGGATTTTGCTTGCGCGATCGCCCAAACTGATCAGCCCTAGCGGCCACCCCTATCTCAGATCGCCCACGACCATCACCTGTACTGGTTCATGCGCACCAATCAAAGTGGTTCCTACCGGCACCACGGCCAGCCCATTAGTACCGGCCAGGTTGACCAAATTGCCCGAGCTGTGGCTGCCCCCAGCCAACTCAAACCGATACCCCTGGGGGGTTATCCTCAAGTGCCCCCACACATAGGTTTCGCGGCGTCCTGTGGCCTTCAGAGGCTGATCGGTGATGGCCGACACAAACCCTGGAGACCACCCCTGACCTAGCCCTGACCGCTTGCGCAGGGCTGGTTCTACAAATCGCCAAAAACTTACCAGGGCTGACACCGGGTTACCCGGCAGGCCAAAGTACAGGGGAGGCATCCCCGTTGCCCCTGGTGGCAAGGTGGCTACGGTCAGGGGCTTGCCTGGCTTGACGGCTACAGCACGGATGTGTAGGGTAGCCCCCAAGTCAGCCAAAATTTGGTCTACATAGTCGTAGTCCCCCACCGACACCCCCCCAGAGGACAGGATGATATCGGATTGAGACAGGGCGGTGGCGATGGCCTGCCGCAAAGTCTGGGGCTGGTCTGGAATAATCCCCAGGGGGATGGGTAGTCCCCCGGCCCGTCGCACCAAGGCAGCTAAGGCATATTGGTTTGAATCCACCAACTGCCCTGGTTGCAAAGGCGTACCAGGCTCCACCAACTCGTTGCCAGTGGACAAAATCGCCACCCGGGGCTGGCGGTAGACTCTCACCTGGGCATATTGAGCCGAGGCCAAAACGGCTATCTCCGGCCCATTGAGGCCAATCCCTGGGAACAGTAGGGGACTACCCGCTCGATAAAAGCTCCCCTGACGACGGACAAACTGCCCTACCTCTGGGGCCGCCAGAATCTTTACTTGGGTAGCTTGCCGCTGGGTCACTTCCTGCATGACCACCGTATCGGCCCCCACCGGCATCATCGCGCCGGTTAGAATACGTGCCGCTTGCCCTGGCCCTACAGCCTGGGTGGGAGGTTGTCCAGCCGGAATGGTTTCGGTCACCGTCAACGTCACAGGCTGATCAGCGGTGGCGGCCTGAACATCTATATAGCGCACCGCATAGCCATCCATAGCTGAATTATCCCAGTGGGGCACATCCAGGGGACTGACTACTGTCTCAGCCAGAACCCTACCCGAGGCTTGGTGTAGGTCTAGGCTTTCGGTATGCGCTAGTGCCTGGGGCAGGGTCGCTAAATCAAGGATTTTGGCTTCGGCGTCTAGGACGGACAACATACACTAGTACAGAAAGGCAGAAGGCAGAAGGGCGGAAGACAGAAAACAGAAGGGCTTTGCCTGTGCGTAGGACGCAGCCCGTGCGCAGCAGCAGGCAGCGTCCTACCCAGGGCTGCGCGGGTGTATATCCCTAGCAGTCATACTTCAACCCTAAAAATTGGGGCGGGTGATAATGCAGCTCAGCCCTAGGGCCACTGAGCCAGCCATCGTTGCTGCGGTAGCGGCCTCCAAACCCGAGATCAGCAACACACCATACAGCAACAAACCCGACATGGCCACAACGCCTGGCGGCGTTGCCAGAAAATCAAGGAAGCCCAGCAGCCCTTCCAAAAATCGCAAAAATTGCAGCAACCGCGCCAGCAATGCCATGACAAAACGCTTCAGTGTGAAGGAATGACCGGTCACCATCAGGGGTTAACCCATCAGGGTAGCCACAATCTATACAGCTAATTCTAGGATAGCTGTCACTTTGATAACCAAACCTTTCCTTCCGAAAATTTTTCAGATTTTAGTCATCGCTAAGAGGGTTACCCTGAAACCTGACGCCGTGAACCCTGCCCCCCTGCTGATGCCCTGTTAATAAAGCGCCTGCATCAACTGTTTGCGGTAGGTCACCGTGAGAGGATGGGTGTCTCCCAACACTTTAAACATTGTCACCATGGCTTTGCGGCCACCATCTTGACGGTACTGGCGATCGCCCTGTACTACCCCTAGGAACTGCTCTAGGGCCGCTTCATAGCTCCCCGCTAGGGCCGCCTGGCAGCCCCGCAGAAACAACTGCTCAATATCAGTGTGATCGATATCAGTGTGATCGAT
>SLIY01000343.1 GCA_007135385.1 Leptolyngbyaceae cyanobacterium CSSed165cm_216 | reverse complement strand
CCTTCTGACTCTCCAGCCGAGGAAACCTTTGCCCCCGGTAACGGCCATTCCTGGAGGTTGAAGGACGGCACGATCGCCCTCGGACTGCATCGGGCGGATGGCATTTTCGATGGAGACGTTATCCAAACTGAGGGTTCCCTAGCCATAGCGCATTGAGCTACCACTGTGCTAACGATGACTTAACCGCACAATCCAATAGCTAACGGCTAGGGCCAAGATCGCCAGGGCTAAGCCAATGATGGTTACCCCGGAGGTTTTCGATAAATCAAGAATAATAAATTTTCGACCCACCGCAATCAGAGCCGTGGCAATAACCAGTTCTACTTGTACAACATGTTTACGAATGTAAGCCGTGATATTTTCTAGGATTTCTAGGGCAATCAAGACACTTAAAAACAGCCCAAAAATATCCAGCACCGTTTGCCCGACAAAGGCACCAGGTTCGGTATCGATGATAGTTCGGGTCAGCACCACCATCAGATCAGCGACGAGCGCCAAAATCACGACAATCATGCCTAGCGACAGCAGCTTTGAGATGCTGCCTTCGAACTGATGCAAACGCCTGAGAAACATCTCATCTTTGAGCTGCTTGCGCAGTTGCCGAGGCCAGTGAGCCATAGGAGAAGACGCCTTAGGGAGTAGGTGCTGCTGAGAGCATAGACGATGGGTTGGGATCTGGTAAAGCCGTTGGGGTACCCTCTGACGCTGATGCTGACACTGGCGTAGCTTGACCTAGCGGTATCACCTGCACGGCACAGGCCTTTAGTTCTGGCTGGCGAGAGACCGGGCAAGCTTCAGGATGGGTGAGGGCGTTACACTCAGCCCCATCAGCCCAGAGGCTACCCCAATGCATCGGCACAAACAGGGTGCCCCGACGCATGTTTTGGGTGACCAAAACCGGTAAACGCATGGCCCCCCGTTGCGATCGCACTTCTACCCATTCCCCTGACTGAAGCCTCAGATGCTGAGCATCCCTGGGACTGATTTCCAAAAACGGAGCAGGGTGCATTTTTTGAATTTTAGGAATTCGGCCGGTACGGGTTTGGGTATGCCAATGGCCATAGAGTCGTCCGGTGGTCAGCACAAAGGGATACCGATCATCCGGTGGTTCTGCCAGTCCCCGCTCATGCAGCGCAGCAAATCGGGCTCGGCCATCGTCAGTGGCAAAAATACCATTGGTGTAGAGTCGCTTGTCGTGTTTGGTGGCGGCCGTATCGGCGGTTTCTTGGACGGGGCAGGGCCACTGGATCGGCCCCAGATCGGCCAAGCGATCGTGGCTGATGCCGGTGACGTCACAGGGGCGACCAGCGGTGGTCTGGGTAAATTCGGCATACACCTCTGCGGCTGAGCTAAAGGCAAATTGCTCGACAAACCCCAGGCGACGCCCCACCTCGGCAAAGATCTCCCAGTCGGGCCGGGCTTCTCCCGGCGGAGGCCGAAAGGCTGTGCAGAGGGTAACGGTACGTTCGGAGTTGGTCATGGTGCCTGTCTTCTCGCCCCACTGGGCACTGGGGAGCAACAAGTGGGCATAGGCCGCCGTTTCCGTAGGATGGTAAGCGTCTTGGTAAATGGTAAAGGGCGATCGCTGCAGAGCGGCCTTGGCCCGGTTTAGATCCGGGAGGCTGACCGCTGGGTTAGTGGCGGCAATCCACAGCAGTCCCACTTGCCCCTGCTCTAAGGCCAGTACCATATCGCTAATGGTCAGGCCGGGTGCAGCCGCAATACTACCAGGTGGTAGCTGCCAAAATGTTTCTAAGGCTTGACGGTGCTGAGGATTTTGCACCAGGCGATATCCTGGCAAAATGTGGGATAGACCGCCCGCTTCGCGGCCGCCCATGGCATTGGGTTGTCCAGTCAGGGAAAATGGCCCCGCCCCAGGGCGACCCAGGTGCCCGGTCATCAAGTGTAGATTAATTAAGGTCCGGACTTTGGCTGTCCCTTCCGACGACTGGTTCAAGCCCATGGACCATAGGGATAGGGCGGCCTTGGCCTCAGCCCAAGCCTGGGCTGCCGCCTCTAAGGATGCCACCGTAATCCCACAGCGCTCGGCCACAATGTTGGGCGGATAGTGGCGCAGGACAGTGGTGTAATCGGCAAAGCCACGGGTACAGCCGTCGATAAATTCAGGATCGATGGCTCCCCAACTCAACAGCAGGTGGGCAATGCCATTCATCAGCGTAATGTCAGTGCCAGGGCGAATGCCTAAGTGGATATCGGCCTGCTTGGCAGTTTCGGTGCGCCGGGGATCAACTACAATCAGCTTGACATGCCCATTGCGCTTATGGTGCTTTTTCAGCCGGTTGAAGACAATGGGGTGGCATTCGGCCGTATTGGTGCCAATTAAAAAAGCACAGTCGGTCGCTTCCAGGTCGTCGTAGCAGCAGGGGGGACCATCGGCACCAAAGCTATGTAGGTACCCAGCCACAGCCGACGACATACACAGCCGCGAGTTGGCATCAAAGTTATTCGTGCCGAGACAGCCCTTGATCAATTTTTGGGCCGTGTAGTAGTCCTCCGTTTGGAACTGTCCAGAACCATACATGCAAATGGCCTCTGGCCCCTGGGTGCGCTGTACCGCTTGGATTTGATCGACGATCGCAGCCAAGGCCGCATCCCAAGACACCCGCTCGAAGGGATCTACTAAAGACCGGCGCAGTAGGGGGTATTTCAGTCTGTCTTGATCCAACGCTTCAGCGACCGTGGCCCCCTTAACACACACCATCCCCTTGCTGGATGGATGATTGCGATCGCCCCGAATTTGCCAGAGGGGATTACCCGCCTGGTCACAGTTGGTGGGGCGGTTGGGCTGGGCCTGCGGTAGAACATCCAGGCCACAGCCAACACCACAGTAAGGACAGAGGGTTTTGGCAGGAGTGATCATAACGGCAACTAAATTCCCGATGACTGAGCCAGACTTTTGTGCTAAGGTCATGGCAATAATGCAAACTGTGTGCTCTGACCCAACTTGCTTGGCGGCGGAGCATTTTTTTTGGCCAGCGTCTATGACTATAACCAACCGGGGCTATACCCACCCGGCATGACGCGACCTCAGCCCAATCACCAACGCCCGTTTGGGACTAATCAGCGATCACGGATACAGAACCGTTAGCAGCGGTATCAGCACTACCCTGGGGACGAGGCTCGGCTTGGAAATGCTCAATTAGCAGCGATCGCAGCACATCATGTAGCTGATCACAGGAAATACCCTGCTGCACTTTTTCCCCCAAATGGGCATCTTTACCGACCTTACCCCCCATAAAAATATCTACCCCTTCCACTGTTTTGCCTTCTTTGCGCACCTTGGTGCCCATCAACCCAATGTCTGCCACCTGGGGCTGCCCACAGGAGTTAGGGCAGCCGGTCCAATGAATGCGGACTGGCTGGGGAAGGCTGAGTTCAGCATCTAAGGCTGTGGCTAGGGCCAGGGCTCGCTGTTTAGTTTCGACCAAAGCAAAGTTACAAAACTGTGCACCAGTACAGGACACCAAGGCCCGAGATAAGGGAGAGGGATCGATCGAAAACCGTTGCAATAAAGGCTCTTGCAGCAGCACCGGCAAGCGCGAGTCGGCCACATTGGGAATAATCACATTCTGCTCGACCGTCAGGCGAATTTCACCGCTACCATACACTTCAGCGAGGCGGGCCAGGTCAAACAAATCCGTCGCTTGCAAGCGCCCCACCGGCACATGCAACCCCACATAACTAAGGCCCACCTGCTTCTGAGGATAAACCCCGATGTGGTCTCGCTTGTCCCAATCAATTTCATCCTCAGGGGCAGCAGAAAGCAAGGGTCGACCATAGGCCTCTTCCACAACGGATCGAAACCGATCTAAACCCCACTCATCGATCAGCCACATTAGCCTAGCCTTCTGGCGATTAACCCGAGGTCCATGATCCCGATACACCTCTAGGATGGCCCGGCACAACTCTACGACGCTGTCATCAGGGGGTACCCAAGCGTGCAAGGGAATGGCAGCCTCACAGCGGCGGGCCGAAAAGAACCCGCCCACCAAAACATTAAAGCCCAATTGTCCTTCCCGATAGGCCGGGACAAAGGCAATATCGTTGATCTCAGCGTGGACAGAGTTATCACGGCCCCCTTCAATGGCAATGTTGAACTTGCGGGGCAAGTTAGTAAAGGCCGGATTGCCCTCACCATTGTTGGTAATCATGTCCTGTACCTGGCGCACTAGCCCCTGGGTGTCGATCAGCTCGTTAGCATCTAACCCAGCCACTGGGGAACCGGTGATATTGCGCACATTATCCATGCCCGACTGGACCGATGTCATGCCAGCCGCCTCTAACTGCCGAAAAATATCTGGAATATCGTTTAATAAAATGCCCCGCAGCTGAATATTTTGCCGAGTCGTAATGTCGGCACTACCATCTTCTCCATACCGTTGAATAATGGCTCCCAGGGTGCGCGCCTTGAAGCCTGTGAGGACTCCACTGGGCATCCGCATCCGCAGCATGAATTTGCCAGGGGTAACAGGTCGAAAGAATATCCCTAGCCACTTAAGCCTTTGGGTCAGGTCGGTATCATCGACAGCTTCCCAACCAATGCTGGCAAAGTGCTCTAAGTCTTGCTTGACAGCCAGCCCATCTTTCTCAGCCTTAAATTTTTCAAACTTATTTAACTTGGGTTTAACGGCATCTTTAGCCGTATCAATAGAAGTCGTCACAGGCACACCATGCTAGCGATAGTCCAACAAAATACAGGTCGCCCAACTAGGGCAGATTCACTTTTTTAGCCGCTGTCATTTCTACTCACTGACAGAAGCTTGAAGCCAGTTTTCAGCCATAAATTAAGTCTTATCAAACATCTTCATCAATTGATCAAGCACCTGGATAGACGTGCAGCTAATTATCTACGGCGGTCAAGGTTACTATTGAGTGATGGTCTTGAATTATGATCTTGATTGACCATGATCTTGACTAACAATGAGATAATAAGTTCATAATCACAGCCAACCAATCTGCAACAAGTCAGTTGCCAATGCCACTAAGCCATACAAAAATCAGCCAGGAACACAAGAAACACCGACTATTTTAGAGAACTTATATCGGACGATCCAGACCAGAGAGCTCAAAAGCCGAGTTTAGATGCATTGAAAAAATACCGACAAAAAAGACTTTCAACTAAGACCTTAACTCATGAAAGCTATATCAGAAGGCCTAGATGGAACCAATCACTAACTAATGTCGAAACTACATATCGAAATTACATTGTTGAAATTATGTCAATTTTGTATGTCAATCTTGTGATTAAACCTGAATGCGAACTAGCCTAAACGTCACCCTTGAGGACTTTTGTATACTTAGATACGCTTTTTTAGGGGCCATGCGAAAAGCGCAAGGTAGCACTGCGTCAACTGCATGTCAGTGGTCACTGTTGGTCTATGACAAGATTCACCAGATCAGAAAGATATGGGTTAATGGTTAACACGCCAGAAGGTTGGTCTCGGTATCTTAATCCCGGTACCTTGTAGTTAGCTGTACTATCCTTGGAGAGTATTCTTGACTTCATCTTCCCAGCCCCCATTAGTGCCTACGACGACTAATCGTTTAGATGACCAGTCTCTCTACGCCGTGATGGAGACACTACGCTTTGGGAGCTTTCATGATCGCTGGGAGGGGGCTAAGCAAGTGGCTGAGCTAGGCGATGACGCCGTAGCTGAGTTGTTGGCGGTACTGCATGACACCGATGTCAGTTGGGAGACCCGGTGGTTTGCAGCCCGCAGTCTGGGCAGTTTTAACAGTCCAGAGGTAATTTCTGGACTGATTCAAGCTTTTACCGGCACCCAGGATCATGAACTACACCAAGCCATTGGCGAAGCGCTGACAACCATTGGTCAGCCGGCCATTGGGGCGCTAGCCCAATTGCTCGACGAACCGCGCCATTGTCCTGTGGCGGTACGAGCCCTGGCGCAAATTCGGCACCCCGATACCATCCTGCCGCTGCTGCGGGGTCTTGAGTCTGGGCAAGACCAGACCCGGGCGATCGCGATCGCTGCTGTTGCTCAGTTTAACCACCCGATGGTGCTGCCTGCGGTTTGCCAATCCCTCGATGATCCTTCTCCCCGGGTCCGCTTAGCGGCCTTAGATGGCCTCGTCAACCTCAAGTCTCAGGTTGATCCACAAGATTGGGTTGCCTGGTTAACGCCACGGTTAGGGGATTCCAGTTTAACGGTTGCCCAACGAGCCGCCCATGGCTTAGGCCGTTCTACCCTACCAGCCGCGACCCAGGCGCTGTTGGCTGTCTTGATGCGGAGCACCACCCTTAGCCCACTGCGGATTGCGGCAACACGGGCCTTATGCTGGCAGGCCACGCCCCAGGCTTTGGCGGGGATCGTTGCGGCTTGGCCCGCCGCTAGTTTGGACCTGCGGCTAGTAATGGTGCAGGGCCTATCCCTGATCACCGCCCCTGATCTGCACCCCCAGGTGATGGCGCATTGCGTCAACTGGTTAGCTCCTCTGCCAGCGACGGCTGATCAAAGTGCGCTGCGGCGGCAATTGGTAACGGCTATTGGCCAGGTGGGGCAGACCAGAGCGGTGCCTTATCTGCGGCTTTGGCTGGCGGATGCCGACGATGGGGTGCGGCTCCATGCAGAAGCGGCCCTCCGCCAGTGGACCTAAAGCCTGGCTGCTGTAGCCCAGCCACAGTCGCGTAGCATGACCGGCTTGAATTTCCGCCACTTTTGATACCAATGGTGGCCACACTATCTGTTAATCAATAAAGGACATCTAGGAGGTGATAGAGGATTCCGGCTCAAATTTAGTCTTGTCCATTTAGCCCTGCCTAAATATTGAATTTAATCGCAGGCGGGAGTTTAGCCCATGGCTGGATAGGGCATAAGCGGGAATCCTCTTAGCCTGGTGGGCACCCACAGGTGAGCCATCATCGGTAGCGCCCTTGGCCGACTGATGCTGGCCTGCCTGACATTGAGTCGAGAACCAATGCGTATAGAGCAGCTTCAGGCCTTTTTAGCCGTAGCAGATACCGGTAGTTTTCAAGCGGCAGCTCAGCAGTGCCAGGTGACCCAGTCTACTGTCAGTCGCCAGGTACAAGCGTTAGAAGCAGAACTGGATGCACCGTTGTTTCATCGAGGCGGGCAGGCCAAACTAACGGTGGCCGGAGAGCGGCTGTTGCCTAAAGCCAAACGAATTTATCAAGACTGGATTCAGGTATCTCGCGATATTGCTGATTTAATGGCGGGGAAGCAGCCAGAGCTGTGTGTTGCGGCCATCCAGTCGGTCTGCTCTACTCTCTTGCCTCCAGTGTTACAGCAGTTTTGTCACGATTATCCACAGGTACAGCTACGGGTTACGGCTTTAGGCAGCGATCGCTCCTTGAAAGTGTTAAGGGATGGTTTGGTGGATTTGGCCATTGTGATGGATAATCCACGGCTGACCACCCAACCCGAAATGGTAGTCACCCCTTTATTTGAAGAGTCCATCGAAGTCCTAGTTAGCGCTAATCATCCTCTGGCCAGCCAACCTAAAATTTCTTGGGAGATGCTGTCGCGGTTTCCGCACATTATCTTTAAAGATGGCTATGGTATGCAGCGATTGGTACAGCAGCAGTTTCAAAACCGGGTAGAAGAGCTGAAGGTGGCGATGGAATTAAATACGTTAGAGGCCTTTCGGGGGGTGATTCGTCAAGGGAATTTTGTCGCTCTTTTGCCCCAGTCAGCGCTAGTTGAATGTCGGCAGGATCCCACTGTGGCCATTCGCCCGACAGAACGGCCTATGTTACGTCGAGCCGTCGTGTTGGTGACTACCCGCGATCGCATGGCTATCCCTCCTATCCGCCGTTTTCATGAACTGGTGACAGGTTGGTCTACCAAAACGTCATCGACTGATTGGATCACAGGCGCAGCCACTGTATCTAACTAGACCACCATCAAGCCGTCTAGACCGCTATCGGGCAGTGATAATAGGGTTAAGGGGATCAGGCCATGAGTGATGACTTTCGAGAGCTATTGAAAAAAGTGGGTAGCGGTAGCCATACCTCTAAACCTCTGACCCGCACAGAAGCCGATCAAGCCACCCAGATGATGCTGACCCAGGTGGCTACCCCGGCCCAGATCGGTGCCTTTATGATCGCTCACCGGATCAAACGCCCTACCCCAGAGGAGTTGGCGGGTACCCTCGATGCTTACCAAACCCTAGGGCCTACCCTACCGAGAATTGACGATGGTCGCCCAGCGTTGGTGCTGAGTTGCCCCTATGATGGGCGATCGCGCACGGCTCCGGTGACCCCGATTACAGCCCTGATTCTGGCAGCTGCCGGGATACCGGTGATACTCCATGGCGGCGATCGCATGCCCACCAAAGCCGGTATCCCTTTAGTTGACCTCTGGCAGCAGTTGGGCGTCAATCTCAGTTCCCTGACCCTCGCCCAAGCCCACCTACTGCTGAATCGTACAGATATCGGTTTTGTCTATCTGCCCCAGCATTTTCCTGCCGCCCACAGCCTCGTGCCCTACCGGGACCAAATTGGTAAGCGCCCCCCCTTTGCCACCGTAGAACTGATGTGGTCTCCCTATGGTGGTCCCCACACCCTGGTGATGGGGTTTGTCCATCCTCCGACTGAAGCATTAGCCCGCCAAACCTTTGCCCTGCGCGGACAGACAAACTGGATCAGCATCAAAGGGTCAGAGGGCAGCTGTGATTTAGCTCGGGCCAGAACGGCGATCGTCGGTATCAACCGCCAGGGGCAGTTTGAACGGTTGCTGTTGCCCCCCCGCGACTATGGCTTTGAAGGAGAGGATGTGGCGTTGGGGACGGAGGCGTCCCTAGGGCAACGGCTGTTGGATGTGCTGTCGGGCCATACTTCAAACCTACAAAAAACCGCGGTGTGGAATGCTGGCTTTTACCTCTGGCAGGGGGGAGCGGCGGCAAGCCTCGACGCTGGCCTAGCCCAGGCCCAGGCCAGCTTGGTTTCAGGCCAAGCCCTAGCCAAGCTTCAGGCTCTCCGCCAACAAGCCCTTGAAATCAGCCAACAGCTCACCTATAGCTATGGCTAGACCTGTCGGTACCCCAGCCAAGAATAGGGGGGGTCAGGAGTCAGCCGTCAGGAGTCAGCCGTCAGGAAAGTGACCTGTTCTGACTTCGTTCAGGTCAGCTCAGGGAAATCCGATGGGGCAATCCCTGAGAGTAGCAGCCCATGGGAGATGAACGCCTCCCATCAGCGGTCCAGCACCCTGTCGGTGGATTCACCTGCAAATCCACTGACAGCATCCGTCTGCAACCCCCTACTGCTTTGGCAGAACTAAATTTTAGAGTCACAGATCCCCTCGAAGACCCTTCGATAAGCTCAGGGTGACCGTGAACATAAACGTTCGGGCTGAGCCTGTTGTTTACGAAGTGACTGCCAGAGGGAGCCAGCCCTGATGCTTAGGCTTGACGCTGCACAACTTACAAATCTGGCCTGGCTTCTGTCTACAGATCTGTCTTTAGTACAAACTTTGAACGCCAAAGTCAATTAATTGTTACAAAAATTGCAATATTTGTTTACATTGTGTTACATTATGTTCAACAGCAACGGAGAAGCCCCATGACATACCGTGGATACGTCGTCGAAGAAGGCGATCGCCTCAACAATTACGCCATTGAGCCCAAAGTCTATGTAGACGACACTCAACAGTTTAGCTTTAACGCCTACGCCGAAAAACTAAATGGCCGACTGGCCATGATTGGTTTTGTTTCCGCCATTTTGTTTGAAGCACTGACTGGCCATGGTGTTGTCAGCTGGCTAACGCACCTATAGTTGATGATTCTTACTCTTGCTTCAGAGGCTGGATATACTTGACCGGTCATCGCGGTCTGGAATCGTCCCTGAAAAAGTCACTTCTCTTGGCCGGTATACCTGTTCTCGCCACTTTTTATTTAGTTGATAACCTTAATTAGGAGTCTTCCTCATGCAAAGCGATTTTAATTTTTCTAACAAAGATCTGTTTGGTCCCGTTGTATTTCGTCCCAGCTTCAACTGTGCTGAGATGATTAATGCCAACCAGGCCTGGTCATTGTTCTTTACCGGCGGTAAAGAGGACAAAGCCCTTGGCAACAACGCTGAATCTGGCCGTCTGTTTAACAATATCCTGATCGCTACAGGGGCGGTGGGTGTGCTGGGAGCTCTAGTGTTCACCAGCATTGCCTAGGTCCATCTTCCTTTGAATCTGGTTATACCTGATTCAGTCTGAGCATTATTCTGCTTGGATTCCTCCATCACCCCGGCACAAGCCGGGGTTTTATTTTATTTCCTGGGGTGGATAGTTTGGTCCTATCTAACTTGGTAAATTGAGGTGCAAAACCTTTAAATTTACTCATCTGCTATTGATCTATGGCTTCTTTGACTTCTTTGCCCCTGCATCAGCAAACCTATTCCCTCGATCACCAGGCCTGGATCGAGTATTTGGCAACCACTGCGAATCTCTTGATTATTCAGGACTTAGACGGGGTGTGTATGGGGCTGGTTAATGATCCCCTAAATCGCACCATTGATCCGGCCTATGTGGAGGCTACCCAAGCCTTTGACGGTCATTTCTATGTGTTGACCAACGGTGAACATACGGGTCAGCGGGGCATCAATGCCATTGTCGAGCGGGCCTACGGCGATAGCGAACGCGTCAAGGCAGAGCAGCGTTACTTGCCAGGGTTGGCCGCCGGGGGCGTACAGTGGCAAAGCCGTGCTGGCGATGTCAGCCACCCGGGGGTGAGTGAGGCAGAATTAGCGTTTTTGGCGGCGGTGCCCGATGCGATGCGATCGCGGTTGCAACAGTTCTTTAATAAACATCCTGACGCGATCGCCCCAGGGGATCTGCAGTTCGGTATCGAAGCCTCTGCCTTAGACAATATGGCTTCTCCCACAGCCAACCTGAACACCTTCCACGGGCTGCTCCAGCAGCATCCGCCGCTTTACACGGCATTGCAGCATGAGATGCACGGGTTGATGGAAGAGCTCCTGGCCCAGGCGGCAGAGCAAGGGTTGGCGGATTCATTCTTCGTCCACTATGCCCCTAACCATGGCCGCGGGCCAGACGGCAAAGAAATTGTCTGGTTTAGCGATGGGCAGGGGTCGGGCACCACCGACTTCCAGTTCATGCTGCGGGGAGCGATCAAAGAGGCGGGGGTGCTGGCCCTGCTCAACCGCTACTATGCCCAAAAAACCGGGACATTTCCTTTAGGCAAAGACTTCAGTGTGCGCCAAGCTCCCCACAGTCATCAAGATTTGCTGGCTATGGTGGTCAACGCCTTTGATCCGGCTTTGATGCCCACCATAGTTGGGGTTGGGGATACGGTCACCAGTACAGTGGTCAGCCAACATGGCCAGCCAGTGGCCAAGCGGGGTGGTAGTGATCGCAACTTTCTCTATTTAATTCAAGCCATCGGTCAGCCGTTTGGCACCGGCAACCTGGTCACCTACATTGACAGCAGCGGTGGCGAACTGAAAAACCGCAAGGCCTTACAACTCGAAACCTACGCTGGTACCACCGTAGTTACCGAAGGCCCCGGTGACCCGGGCGATCGCGATGATCCCCTGACCCTGAATGTAGTCTTTCCCGGCGGCTATCAGCAGTACTGTCAGGCATTTCAAGCGGCAGCGGCCGCCCGACGGCAGTAGCCAACAATCTGAGATAATGCCCTTGGCTGGGGCAGCCCCCCGTCGGCCTACCAGCCCCTGAGCGGTTGGGTCAGGCATCGCTCAGTTCGGGAGGAAACACAATTGGCCACGTCAGAACCACAGGTGATTGGGGTTGATTTGGGAGGATCAGCCATCAAGCTAGGGCGGTTTACCCGGACCGGCCACTGCTTAAAAGAGCTAACGGTACCGACGCCTCAACCATCCACCCCCCCGGCGGTGATCGCAGCCATAGCAGAGGCCATTGCCGCCCTAGACCCTGATCAGTCCGCGATCGCCATCGGGGTCGGCACCCCTGGTCCTGCTGACGCCAATGGCCGGATCGCCCGGGTAGCGATTAACCTAACCGGATGGGTTGATGTCCCCATTGCTGATCACCTGGAAGCCCAAACCGGTCGCCCCGTAATCGTGGCCAATGATGCCAACTGCGCTGGGCTAGGGGAATCCTGGCTGGGGGCCGGGCGGGCCTACCAAGATTTAATTATGCTGACCCTGGGCACTGGGGTGGGAGGGGCGGTTATCTTGAATGGCCAACTTTATGTGGGTCGCCAAGGCACCGCCGGAGAGTTGGGCTTAATCACCCTGAACCCAGACGGCCCCCCTTGTAACAGCGGCAACCAGGGCTCCCTAGAGCAGCACTGCTCGGTGCAAGCCATCCAACGGGAAATGGGGCTCACCCCAGCCACGCTGTTTAACCAGGCCAAGGCTGGAGATGCGGATGCGATCGCGTTTTGGCGTATCTATGGCCGTTGGCTAGGGGCAGGCTTGGCGAGTTTGATCTACGTCCTCACCCCAGAGGCGGTAATTTTAGGCGGCGGTATCAGTGCCGCCGCTGAGCTGTTTTTGCCCACCACCCTGACCGAGCTGGAACAACGAGTACTCCCGAGTTCCCGGCCAGGGTTGCAGGTGGTCGTAGCTGAGTTGGGCAACCAGGCCGGGATCGCTGGGGCCGCTTGCTTAGCGCTACAACGCTATGGCTCACTGGCTAATCCTGCCTGGGAATAGCCCATTTCAACCACAGTTCGCTAGAATGGTGTCACTCGATCTCTCGGGCTCGAGTTCCTGTAGCAGTAATGTTTTGGGAGGTGGGTCAACGCCCACTTTTTTATTGGCCAAAAATTGCGATCCGTCCTATGCCTCATCCCCTAATTCCACAAATTCTAGCGTTAGCAGCTCCCGTTGCCGACCAACTGGGGCTGGAAGTGGTCGAGGCGGTTTTTCAAACAAATCAGTCGCCGCCAGTTCTGCGGATTGATGTGCGCAGCCTCGAAAACGAAGACACCGGGCTAGACGACTGCGAAAAAATGAGTCAAGCCCTAGAGGCAGCCCTGGAGACCACAGCGTTGATTCCTGATGCCTACGTGCTGGAAGTTTCAAGTCCTGGCGTTTCCTCAGCCCTTGAGACCGACCGAGACTTTGTGGTCTTTAAGGGGTTTATGGTCGAGGTAATTTTAGCGGAACCTCACCGGGGCAAGGGGTTGTGGGTAGGGCAATTGGTACGACGAGACGAGTCCGCTGTGGTGATTAGCCAGAAAGGCAAAACCATTACCCTACCCAGAGACTTAGTCCAGTCAGTGGAACTGAGCGACCAGAGTCCTGACTAGCAACCCCCCTCCATTGTCCCTATGCCTAAGCATTTTCATTTTTTGTAGAGGTTAGAAGTTTATGTCCCTGGTTAACCTGCCCAATTTACTAGAGATGATCGATGTCATCAGCCGGGAGCGCAATCTGCCCAAACATGCGGTGGAAAACGCCCTCCGGGAGGCATTGCTCAAGGGCTACGAGCGTTTTCGCCGTACCCAGCAGATGGGCATTCACTTTGACGAAGAGTATTTCGACAACTTTGACATTGAAATTGATGTTGATGACTACGGTGAGCAAGGGTTTCGGGTGTTAGCCACCAAAACCATCGTCGAGG
>SLIY01000233.1 GCA_007135385.1 Leptolyngbyaceae cyanobacterium CSSed165cm_216 | reverse complement strand
TTTTTTAGCCACAGCGATAAACCTCCAAAACTGCTTAAGTCGTTTGTTTATTACGTTATGCAGAGCACTGGCCAAAGCAGGCTAAACCTTGTCTAAGGTAGAGCTTAGAGCGGTAATACAAAACCCGACCAGGCTCATAGGTCTGTCGTAATAATTACCTATTACCGCACTCATTCTACCGGAGACTGAGTTCCCTTAGAAACGCCATGTTTAAGACGGTCTTATTTCCGATCGATATGAGTTCTGAGGCCCAACAGGCGGCCCCCAAGGTGGCAGAACTGGTGAAACTGCACCAGAGCCAGCTGATTTTGCTGTCGGTGGTTGAACCCACCGAACCTGGGTCAACGGCCTCCTTTAGCCAGTCGTCTCCAGAGGCTGTGGCTCGACTCTTAGGTCAGGCCAAACAGCAGTTTGCCTCCCAAGGCATTGCCACTGAGGTGATTGAACGCCAAGGACAACCGGCATTTGTGATCTGTGATGTCGCCGATGAACTCAACGCTGATCTGATTGTCATGGGTTGCCGTGGGGTGGGGCTGATTGAGGACATCCAGGCAGAGAGTGTCACCAGCCGAGTGATCAACCTGTCCCCCTGCCCAGTCCTGATTGTGCCTTAGGACCACGGCTGCACAGGACCGGTGGGAAGTTCTTCATCTGTCCCCCCCAGTCCTTAACCTTGCTGAGTTCCCCGGCTTTCGTTAGGGGAGCAAGGCGGTGCAGGCCATAAACTTGCTTGCAGACAAATCTTGCAGACAAATGCAACAAAGTAAAAAGTTAATTTGCTCATGGCTAGCTAACCAAAAAGTCAGCTCTACAATGAGGTAAAGCCCTGGGACATGTGGATCACGATGTCTCAAATATCGTCCCCGCCCTGGACTGGTTGTAAACCCAGGAGTTGACTATGTTTAATGGTCAGTCAATGACCGCCGCCAGTCACCAACCCATGACGATTGCTGAACTCCTAGCCCGCTATGCGCTGGGGGAACGAGACTTTAAGGGGATTCAGTTGTCAGGAGCGGATCTGCATGGGGTCAGTCTGGGAGGGGTTGATCTGAGTCGGGCTGAACTGATAGGCACTAATCTATCCCATGCAGCTTTGCAAAATGCCAACCTCAGCGAAGCCAACTTAACCGCTGCCAATCTAGAGCACACCAATTTATTTGGAGCCTTTTTAAGCGGCGCTGATTTGACCCAGGTGAGGTTAATGGCTGCGAACTTAACAGAGGCCGACCTGAGTGGAGCGGTGCTGATTCAGGCCAATGTACAGGACGCCCTGTTACATTTGACCTGCCTATCAGAAGCCAATTTACAGGGGGCTGATTTAACCGGGGCCAAAATGTGTGGGGCCAGACTGTGGAAAGCCAATCTCTGTGAGGCCAATTTGCAGGGGGCTGACCTGTGTGATGTCAACCTCTGTGAAGCCAACTTATGCGGTGCTAATTTAGACGCGGCGGATACTAGTGAATGTGTGTTGACGGGGGCGACCATGCCCCCAGGCAACGTCCACGATTAGCCTTACAACCCATTCACGCTCAATGGGAGGTTAACGACATGAAACGAATCGTTGTAGGACTTGTGATTTTAGTGATGGCCATTGGCCTATGGATGGGGGTGGCCCAGCCGACCCTGGCGGCAAACCTGAGGTCGGATAACACCTCTCAACTGGTTGCCCTAGGGCCAATGCGTCAAAATCCAGTGGATAAAAAACTGTCCACAGAATACGGCCAAAAGCTAGACCTCAACAACAGCAACGTCATGGCTTTTCGGAAGTACCCAGGGCTTTACCCTAACTTGGCTCGCTTAATTATCGAGAATTCTCCCTACGACCAGGTAGAAGACGTGCTGGATCTACCTGGTTTAACCGAGCAACAGCGGGACATTCTTGAAAAAAACCTGGATAACTTTACTGTGACTGACGTGGAACCTGCCCTGGTCGAAGGGGGAGATCGGTTTAACCCCGGCATTTACAAATAAGGTGACGGCTGAAAACCTTTCTACCGAGGCGTCTCCCCCCTGGGGTGCCCCCCTGCTCTAAGGCCCCCTGGACCTCAGAGCAGGGGGGCTGTCGTGAACACGCCATGACTATGGCTGCCAAACCCTCCAAGCCAGACGATATCGTGGTTTTCTCGATTCTGAAAGCGGCACAGTGTGGGGAGTGTGGTGGCCCATGGGTGCCATGGCCATACCCCCTACGACGCACTGCTGGCTCAAGGGTGGGAGCGCCAGGCCGCCCGATCTGCGGTAAGAGAGGAAGTGCAAGGAGTGCTTGAGGCCTGGAACAATCCCCCTGGATAGGGGAGGATCGCCTTCTCCTGTGGATATCCCCGGTGGAACTACCCTAACCCTGTGGTGAAGCAAAGTGACGCTTTCCAAGCTGCCCTCAGAACCGCCCAAGGCAACTAACCCAGACCCAGAGGCGCGCCAGTTTTTAGCCCTCAATCGGCAGGTTTATCGCGAGTTACTGACCTTCATTGACTTTGCCGAAGACTTTACGGTGGGCTTTGTCGAGGTCAACTTTTTGCCCAATGTGGAGATGTTGATCCAGGCGCTACAGGCTGACCCTAACTGTCAAGATATTCAGTTTGAGGTGATGGATTTTTCGCAGCAGCCTGATTTGCGCTTTCTGCGGGATGAAATTGTGCAGCGCCTGCCGACCATTGAGCAGCACCCCGACCAAAAATTGGTGCTGCTGGTGCTAGGGCTAAAAGAGGCCATCGGCGTCAACCTGCAGGGCGACTACCCCCCCGTGCTGCAAGACCTCAACTTTGTGCGCGATGCCTACAAGCGCACCGTGCCCCACCCCATGCTGTTCTTTTTGCCCGACTACGCTATTACCCGGTTGGCCAAGTTCGCGCCCGATTTTTGGGCCTGGCGGTCTGGGGTGTTTTTGTTCCAAACGCCCCAGGTGACTAAAGACTACGCCCGCGCCGCAACCCTGGAATCTGACCGCCGCATTGGCTCCTCTGGCCTGCCAGAATCGCCCGAGCGCATTGCCCTGCTCGAAAGCCTGCTGATGGACTGCCGCCCTTCCCCAGGGCGGGCCCCTACCACCGCTGACCTGAGCACCTGCAACACCCTGCTACACCAGCTAGGGGTAGCCTACCTGAGCCGCCGCGCGGCCGCAAAAGCTCAGGATTATTTACAAGAGGCGCTGACCTTAGCTCAACAACGAGACGATGCACCCCTCACCGCAGAGATAACCCAGGTTTTGGGGCGCACCTTGGCTGAACAGCGCCAGTTTGAAGCCGCTGAAAGGGCTTACCAAAACGCCCTGGCTCAGTTTCGTCAGTTGGGCAATCAACGAGGGGAAGCAAATACCCTATTTTATCTAGGTAATGTTGAGCTAGAACTGCGGAATTTTGCCCAAGCAGAAACGTACTACCAGCAATGTCTGACAATCGCACACGCCCTAGGTAATGACTACGGCACTGCCAGCACCTATCACCAGTTGGGCAGGGTAGCCCAAGACCAACGCCGATTTGAGGATGCGATCGCCTTCTACCAAAAAGCCTTAGCCCTCAAAGAATTCGCAGGCGATGACTACAGTACCGCTAGCACCTATCACCAGTTGGGCAGGGTAGCCCAGGATCAACGCCGCTTTGAAGACGCGATCGCCTT
>SLIY01000159.1 GCA_007135385.1 Leptolyngbyaceae cyanobacterium CSSed165cm_216 | reverse complement strand
TGCATCTGCCTCAAATTGTAGCGACTTTGGACTAGGTCCAGAGATTAAAGCGAGCCAACTGCTGCTCTAGGGCCTTGGGTAGCTGCTGATTCAGGTCAGCCTGGGTTTTGAAGGTCAGGCGTTGCTGGGCTGGCAGATCAAAGGGGTACTGCCCCCCCAGGTCGGGGCGCTCCATCTGGGCCAGGAGGATTTGATCCAGCTGCTTCGCTTGCAAGGCATAGCCCATTTCCACGCAGACATTGGGGTGGGGCACCGCGATTGAGGGCTCCCCAGGGGATGACAAAATCGGGGTGCCATCCGCTATAAACAGCAGTGCCTGCCGAATTTTGCGGGTTAGGGAACTGTTCAGCCGGGCTGGACCTTCGCTGAGGCGGTGGGAGACCTCTAAGGTCAACGCCACCCGAGACCTGCGGTTGATCGCTTCCACCGCTGCCATCAGCCCCTGGTGCAGTGCCTCTGCCGAAGCCGCAAAGTCGGACTGGTAGCAGAAGTAAATGATCGGCTGCAGGTGGGCCATCACCTCCCGCTTAGTGAAGTAGATTTCGTGGCTGATCAGGTCAATATTGGCGATCCCATAGCCGCCACTGCCCTCAATATAAAACTCCACCGTTTCCCCCTCCAGGTAACGCTGGAACCAGGCTGACTGCCGCACCTGGTCACTATCGTCTAAAAAGTCGGCCCGCAGAGCTGACTTTAGCAAGCTATTTTTACTCAGCCGCAGGTCATGGGGGCGTTTCTCTAGCTCCCGCACTGGCTCGTAAGCATCGAGATACCAGGCTTTGAGGGCGATAATGGCCATCGGGTGTCATCCTCTGGGGCACAGCAACGGCAGAGCGGCGTATCGCTAGATTCTAAAGCCAGATGGGTCTTACAGCTAGGGGAGTGGGGGAGTGGGGGAGTGGGGGAGTTTTGGATTTTGGATTTTGGATTTTGGGTTTTGGGTTTTATCGGGGCATTAGGCCGCAGGTTAATCAATACTGTGGGCGGTGACTCTGGGTTGGCCGTAATGCCCCGTTGCAAGGAGTGGGGAGTTGGGAAGGACTATGGCAAAGGTATTGTTTCATCAATGGAAACAAGGCTGGGCAGAAATTTGCCTTTATCCTTAATTAACCAATAGGCTCAGGTTCTAAGTCTGGTTTGACCGCTGGTTACCCTGCAACTGCGTTAATTCGATGTACCACCGGGCACCGGTTCAGGAGTTGCCGCAGTTGATTGAGGCCAATCGTAACCTGGGCCGGTTGGGGTTGCCTGCTTCTCACGGGCGATGCCCTACGTTCTCTTTCGCTTCAACGTCGTACGACAAGGACGTGAAATATGTCAAAAAGCAACTGGTTAATCGGGGCAGTGCTGATCGTACTGGGAATCGTGGTGCTGCTAAACAACCTGGGGGCGACAGAAATCCCCGTCGGTGAACTATTCCGCACCTACTGGCCAGTGGGGCTGGTGCTGTGGGGGGTAAATATGCTGGCATCAGGAGGCAGAAGGGGCGGAAACCTGCTCTCCGCGGGTGTCCTACTGGTGATCGGGCTAGTACTGCTGGCCGGGAATATAGGGCTTTTGGATTTCAACCTGGACGATTTCTGGAGGTTTTTCTGGCCGGTAATGCTCATCTTGGCTGGACTCAGCCTGCTGCGAGGTCCCCTGGTCGGGGGCAAGCATAATATCGCCTGTCTGGGCGGCATCGATAAGACTAAGGGGGCCTGGAAGTTGGAAAGCGCCAACTACTGGGCCTTCATGGGGGGGATTGACCTAGATCTACGCCACGCAGAGATAGAGGCAAAAGATTACCTGCTGAGCTGTACCGCTGTGATCGGGGGCATCGATATCATTGTTCCGCCAGGGTTGACTGTCATCTGCGATGGGACAGCCATATTGGGCGGAGTAGAGTTTCTGGGGGAAGGCAGCGGCGGCATTGTAGGTGCATCCTCGGTCAGGCAGGAGGGGGCAGAACCCGGCCAGGCTGTGATCAAAATCTACGGTCGGGCCTTCATGGGGGGCATCGAAGTAAAGGCGAAGGAGGCGTAAAAGACAACTCGAAGCAGGCGGGCGATGTCTGAATACCGCTAATTGTTACAACCCGTGGGCGGCTAATGCCAAAGGCGGAGAAAGCGAAGTGGTGTTAGGGCAGTCTGCATATCCCAGGACGCATGCCTGTGGTTCAGGTTTCTATGTGGCAACCAAGAGGGAGGGGGATTCTCTTGGTTCTCTAGGGAAATCATTGAAATCCTCAAAAAACTCTCTTCAAGAATAAACATAGTTGAACTTATATTGAGGCTTGTTGACGAGTAGTGTTATTCAGTGACAGCTAGAACTTAATCTTTTTACAGACAGATAATGTATCGACTTGAGTCGTCTAAGTGGATAACTTATCTGTTGACGTTTACGGATAACTATATACTCTCCAGGAATTATTAACCGTTGGTTTTTTGGCCAACGATTGGTCGTCGATTTGATGGACTAATTTTGTAGTGGTCTATCGAAAATTGCCAATGGAAAAGATTTGGATTCTTGGGGGTAAAGGTTGTTTGCCAGCTGCTGATTTCAACTACATTAGGAGAATGGAGTCATTATGAGTATCGTTGCCAAAGTTATTGCTCAGTCTGATCAAGCCAGCCGTTTTCTCAGCAGTGCTGAGCTGGCTAAGCTGCAAGAGTTTTTTAGCAGCAGTACAGCTCGGGTGAGTGCCGCTCAAAAGCTGGCGGCTAACCAGCAAAAGATTGTGGATGAGGGTAGCAAGCGGTTCTGGTCTCAGTGTCCCAATACCCCTAGCAATAGCGGAAATCCTCAAAAAACGGCTCTCTGTCAGCGGGATCAAGGGTGGTATATTCGCCTGGTGAGCTACTGTGTGCTGGCCGGTAACTCTAAGCCCCTGGAGGATATTGGCTTAGATGGCATGCGTGATATGTACGTGTCCTTGGGGGTTCCCCTGGCCAACCTAAAACTAGCGATGAAGTGCATTAAAGAGGTGGCCTTGGGGGGCTTGACCGCTGAGGAAGGGGCATTGGCTGCACCTTACTTTGATCAGCTGATTCGGGCTTTTTAATCAGCTTGCCATTCACCATTTTGATCGCAATTCTGAACTGACGCTAGATACTTTAAGAGGACAATCATGCAAGACACTATTACCGCTGTAATTAATCCCGCTGACGAGCAAGGAAGTTACCTGGAAGGAGCTGAGCTGGAGGCGCTACAAAAGTACTTCCGCACTGGCGAGATGCGGGTTAAGGCGGCTACTCAAATTGGCGAAAGTGCAGCCAGCATTATCAGCGAAACGGTGGCTAAAAGCTTGCTCTACGGTGACATTACGCTGCCTGGGGGGAATATGTATCCCACCCGTCGCTATGCCGCTTGTCTGCGGGATCTGAGTTATTTTCTGCGCTATGCGACCTATGCCATGCTAGCCGCCGATGCCTCGATCTTAGATGAGCGGGTACTCAATGGTTTGAAGGAAACCTACGGGTCTTTAGGGGTGCCCATCGAGCCCACGATTCAAGCAGTTCAAGCGATGAAAGAGGTCGTTACCAGTCGGGTAGGGGCTGATGCGGGCCAAGAAATGGACGTTTACTTTGATCACCTGATTGCTGGTTTGAGCTAGTCGTTCACGGACGTTTGTTGTC
>SLIY01000064.1 GCA_007135385.1 Leptolyngbyaceae cyanobacterium CSSed165cm_216 | reverse complement strand
TCAGCCGTTTTCAAGCTCTGAAAGCTTAATTTTCCGTCTCAGCTATTGCGATTTCTCTCAATAGTAAGCTTAACCGAACGGTATTGGGGGAGATGGGATGGGGGTCGTAGGGGCAGACTCGGGTGTCTGCCCTGGCGGGTAACGGAGACGCAGGGAACGTCAATGCAGAGGGGCGTTCCAGAGAATAGGGGAGATGACGTAGGGGCAGACCCGGGTGTCTGCCCTGGCGGGAGTGGGGGCCTTTAAGTAACGGTTTTTGAGGAGGATTAACGTTTGGTTGCAGAGCCTTAACCCGTTTCCAGCGACCATGATACGGTTTGGGAGTAATAAGTCACGCCAGGTGTCCCAAACGGTTGCTGTATAACGTCTCCACCAGTTGCAACCCATCGGGCTCTGGCCAGGAGCGCATACCCTATGAACAGTAAGCTAATTGGCTTTTCAGGTCTATTAACGGCGTTGATTGGGGCCATGATTGGCCTGGGCATCGCTACAGCGATGGAAAATCAATACCAGAGCCGCCTTTACCAAGATCTCCATCTCAAGTTTGCCTTGGTTGGGGCGGGGTTAGGGGCTGCCGTCGGGGCAGGACAAGAAAGCGTTAGAGAGCTGAAGGCTCAGCAAGAACAGGAGTATGCTTCCGATCGCTCTCACCATAATGGCTTTAAGCGCTAATCAGATCATCCCAGTACACGACGACATCAGTACAAGGACACAATTACGGACTGATCCTTGATCCGGCCTTCGACTCCGCTCAGGCCTCGTCGCTGGTTGAGCGGAGTCGAAGCTGGTTGAGCGGAGTCGAAGCTGGTTGAGCGGAGTCGAAACCAGCAACGTTGAGCCCTTTATTGTTGTCCACCTACTTAATTTAATTGACCCTTCCTGATCCCTAACCCCTGCCACCCGACACCCGACACCCGACACCCCAACCAAGCTCGTGTCGGCGTTATGCAGACAGGCTGCGGCAACTTGCTTTAGACTATTGCCAATCACCTATCGCTAGCGTGCAGGGCGTTTTCCTATGATTTTTCCTGGGGCACCGGTTACAGTAACCAACGTTAACGACACTTACTACGGCTTTCAGGGGCTGGTGCAGCGCATCAGCGACGGCAAAGTGGCCGTTCTGTTTGAGGGGGGCAACTGGGATAAGTTGGTCACCTTTAACATGTCTGAGCTAGAGCTGGTCGGCAGCAGCGGCAAGCGGCGGAACTAGGTTATGCGTTTGCCCTTGCCCCAGGGGTTGGCCCAGGTGCGATCGCCCCACCACATTGCCGAGGTGATCGAAACGTCGACCACTGAATTTCTGGCCCAGTGCTTGGAGCCTGAGGATTTAACCTTTCCAGTGATGCCGGCCTTTGGCAGCTGGGTGACGGCTCAGGATGAAGACTCGAACAATCAAATTTTTGGGGTGGTGTACCACGCCACCACCAGCCCCATTGATTCGGTACACCGAGCCAGGGCGTTGGGCTTATCGCTCGACGATCTGCGAGAGCAGCAGCCGCAGATTTTTGCCATGCTTAAAACTGAGTTTCGGGTGGCCATCGTTGGCTTTCGCGCCCCAGACTTTGCTGGTCACCCCAGCGGCCCCATCTTCCAGCACCTACCGCCTCGCCCACCCCAGGTGCATCAGGCGGTGCATCACTGCGACCCCGCTGGGGTGATTGAGTTTACCGAACAACTCGACTTTCTCAAAACCTTGTTGGCCCTGGGTAATGCTCCGGTGGATAGCCTGGTGGCGGCCGTGATTCGCCACTGCTACCAACTGCGCAGCCTAGACCGCCCCTGGCTAGTACAGGCGGGACGCAACCTCAGCGTATTTTTGAAAGATGACTACGATCGCCTGCGGTTAATTTTGGGCCAGATCCATCCCTAACTATGCAAACCTTTGACTGGATTGTGATCGGCAATGGGTTGACCGGGGCGGCCGTCAGCTACGAACTGGCCCGCCAGGGGTTTGCCGTACTGCTGGTCGACCAGGCCCTGGACCCGGCCAACGCTACCCGATTTAGCTATGGCGGCATTCCCTATTGGGCCGCCACCACAGACCTAACTCACACCCTCTGCCAGGAGGGGATAGCCAAACACCGGCAACTGTCAGCCGAACTAGAGGCAGACACCCAGTTTCGGGAGCTGGATCTGGTGCTGACGGTACCCCCAGGAACCGATGAGGCAGACCTGATCAACCAGTACGCCAAATTCACCACCCCACCCCAACGAATTTCTGTGGCTGAAGCTCAAGCCCTAGAGCCTTTGATCAATCCAGGGGCGATCGCAGCGGCCTTTACCGTACGCCATGGCCACGTCTCCCCTACGGCCCTGGTGCAGTCCTACAACCAGGCCTTTCATCGATTGGGGGGCACTCGCTTGATCGCACCCGTGACCGGCCTGGTGCGCATTAAAGACCGAATAACCGGGGTGCTAACAGCCGAGCAGGCTTACCCCGCCCAGGCGGTATTGGTGGCCGCCGGGGCCTTTAGCCGCCAGCTACTGGCCGAGGTAGGGTTGTCCATTCCGCTCTACTACACCCATGCAGAACTAATTGAAACGCCGCCCGTGCCGCTTTCGCTCCAGGCGCTGATTATGCCAGCGGTGACCCAGCGGTTTGAGTTAGAAGATCAGGCCAGCCGGGCCGCCACCGACCCCCTCTGGGATCAGCCGGGCCACGAAATTACCCCACCCATTCTCGATAGCGGGGCCATTCAGTTCCAGGATGGACATCTGTGCCTGGGGCAAATTAGTCGGACGCTAACGGCTTTGGATGCCCCGCTGGATGCGGCCGAGAGTGAGCGTCAAATTCGCACGGCGATCGCCCAGATTGTACCGGCCTTAGCTGGCGTACCGGGCACCTGGCACCGCTGTCTAGTCAGCTTCTGTCGGGACGGTTTACCCTTAGTCGGCCCCCTCCCTGGTTTAACCGGACTGCATCTGCTCACTGGCTTTAGCGCCCCCTTTGTCTACGCCCCCGCCGTTGCCCAGCGGTTTGCTGAAGCCATGCAGAGTGGGACTGACCAGGGCTTATACGCTTTGGCTCCAGGCCGATTTGGGGCCTAGTCTTTGGCCCCGTGGGGTACGGCGATCGGTACAGTAGGTCAAGATCCCAGGGTTCTTAGGCTCAGTGGACAGGATTTTTGGGGCACCCTAGGGCAGACCCCTGGGATCTGTA
Organism: Leptolyngbyaceae cyanobacterium CSSed165cm_216; assembly: GCA_007135385.1. Lineage (GTDB taxonomy): Bacteria > Cyanobacteriota > Cyanobacteriia > Phormidesmidales > Phormidesmidaceae > Nodosilinea. The sequence continues at coordinate 460 of SLIY01000064.1, read as the reverse complement.
CTGTGGGTCACGGCGGTACTAGGGACCCAGGCGCTGACGCCAGATTAATCTGCCGCCTAACCCAGGCTACTTGCTTGATTTTTCTGTTTTCGTGCTTCCATCCTGGGCGGCTACTCTACAGGGATTAATCTGCCGCCCCTGGGCCAAACCCGCTAGGATGAAGAGTATGCTTTGTAGCAACCGCCACTTTTTGGTGCCATGGGGCCAGCTAGTCGTCTAGGGTGGAATTGCCCTACTCACTGGCGTAGGAGCCTGAATTCATCGGCCCTGTGGTCAACGCTATATCGTTAGCCCAGCCATGGGGTGTGACCGTAAGGAAACGCTCAATGCTGGACCTGGTATCGGTCTAAGTTTGGGTATAGCCAAATTTAGACCTATTATGATTGTTCTGCCGCCGTTGAGCCTCCCCTTAAAGCATGTCTCTGTTTGACTGGTTTGCCAATCGTCGTAAATCTGGCCC
>SLIY01000136.1 GCA_007135385.1 Leptolyngbyaceae cyanobacterium CSSed165cm_216 | reverse complement strand
TGAATGGAGACGTTGTCGCCTAATTTTGCTTGAGTCATAACAAATGTCCTTGGCATTTACCGTAATCTGTCTTGTTTACGCTAACGAATGTTTTATGGAAATCTGTAGATACTGAGGTTTTTATAAGATTTCAACTATCCCACTCCCCCATGCCCCCCATCTGTCGCCAAAGCACCGTCCATACTCTCACTCAATTTTCTGTCATCCAATTCCCCGCCAGGGCGGACGCATAAGTCCCCCCCTCCCCCAGGCTACGGTTTCAATCCAAAATCCAAAATTCAAAATCCAAAATTCCCCCTTCCATGCCCCACTCCACTCCCTGGCGCACCGAGTTACAAGCTATCCTACGGGGTATTGCTGGCGGTTTTTTGTTCGGCATTCCGCTGCTCTATACCGTAGAGGTTTGGGCGATTGGGTCGGCAACGGACCCCCGGTGGCTGTTGGTGGTGCTGGGATTGACGCTGTTGGTGGTTTGGCTACTAACCCAGGTGGAGGGGTTTCGGCAAACCCTGACCCTGCATCCCCTAGAGGCTATTCTGGAAACTATTGAGGCTGTCGGTATTGGCGTTCTGTGCGCGGCCCTGGCCCTACTCTTACTGCGGCGAATTACCCTGGCCACCCCTCTGCCCGAGGCCACTGGCAAGCTGGTGTTTGAGTCTGTGCCATTTTCGCTGGGGGTGGCCTTGGCCCGATCAACCTTTCAAACCAAGCGGAGCCGCGATCGCCGCACCACAGCTCCCCTGTCTCGACGGCTGGCATCGCCTACGCTGACAAAGGTGCGCGATGCTCTGGTGGATCTGGATGCCACCCTAATCGGGGCGGTGCTGATTGCGTTGAGCATTGCCCCCACTGAAGAGGTGCCGTTATTGGCCTCATCCCTGCCTCCCCTGTGGCTGCTATTGGTGATGGCGGCATCTTTAGTGCTGTCTTATACGATTGTGTTTGCCTCTGGGTTTACCGATCGCACAGAACGGTTGCAGCGAGGACTGCTGTTTAGCCCTCCCACCGAAACGCTGGTTGCTTATGTGGTGGCCCTGACGGTTTCAGGCACTATGCTGGTGGTGTTTCAGCAGTTAAGCCCCAGCGACCCCTGGCAAGAGTGGCTCAGTGATATTTTAGTGTTAGGCTTACCAGCCTCCATTGGCGGGGCTGCAGGGCGTATCCTAATTTAATGGGCATTGCAAATCCTCCCCCCAATCCATCCCAGCCCTCCCCCACCGGGCAAACCCAACGGTCTATGGCCGAATGGGTCACCTTTATGGTGGCTACTGTCCTCTTATTGGCGCTAGTAGGGGTGATTATTTACGACTGGCAGGTGAACCAAGATCGCCCCCCCGCCTTTGATGTCGCTGTCGCTGAGTCAATTCGCATTACCGATGGCCGCTACTATGTCCCCTTTGTGATTACCAATACCGGCGGGCGGATCGCCAATGGCGTGCAGGTGATTGCCGAGCTGGACATTCCCGGCCAAGCTGAAGAAACGGGCGAACAGCAAATTGATTTTTTGTCAGGCCACGAACAAAAGGAGGGCAGCTTTGTGTTTAACCACGATCCCCACCGTGGTGAATTGGTGGTGCGGGTGGCCAGTTACCGTCTACCCTAGACCATCACTTCGGTGGGCTGAAAGGCGCGGCAGGCCAGAACCGGTGAGGCATCACTCCCCCGCATCGGACATGTAGGTTGTTGACAAATATGGCAGTTGGCCTGGAGGGCCGATTCCATCCCCCGTTGCCTAAACAAGCTGACGTTTTGGCGAATGTAGCCTTCAATTTCTAATTCTGTCAGGTCATCGGCTATCAGTAGCGCCTGACCAGTACCTAAGGTTTGACGGGTGCGGTTGATCTGGGCCAGGTTGTCGCAGAAACTTTGGTGGGGCATGTGGATGATCACGGGCAACTGGCGGGGCTGGCTACGAAAGCCTTCTGGCCGCTCGTAGGCATAGTAATCTTTGAACTGGAGGGTCACCGTGCCGTCGGCAAAGCAGCGGGTGCGGATGGAGCGCTGGAAAGGAACCGTCAGGAAGCCGTCGGGATCAAGGGTATACCACCAGGATTTGTGCCAGGCCTGGGAGGGTAAGTGCAAGATGTGGTGAACTTGGTCGGGGGCAAACCCGGCCCGGGCGAGGATCTCGACCGCCGTCGAGATGGGTACATTTTGAGCCAGAGTCGTAAGGTCAGAGTGGCAGGTGGTGATGGCCTGGTACTGGGTATGGGTATGTACCGCTGGTGGTGGCGGCGCGTCGGCATAGGACCCAGCCAGCACACAGCTGATGTGTTCAAACTTCAGCACCGCATCAATCCGTCCCTGGTCCATTGGTACCCCCACATCCACGATGACGGTGCCCACTTCATGGGGGTGGACCAGGGCTGGTAAGCTGTCAGTCAGCAGCGATCGCAGAAAGCTTTCATCGGCCACAGCTAGGGCCAATTGAGCTTCTTGATAGGCGGGGGGAGGTTGGGGCTGAGTCTGCAGAGACGAGGCGAGGGGAGCGTTAACCATGGGAAAAACTCGCCGAAAGTGTACAGGGCGATCGCGTACAGCAGGGTTAAGGCTACCTGACCCCCTCGTTGGGGTAGTGGGTTGCTGGGTAACGGGCCAGGGATATAGCCTTCCCATTCTCCTCGTTCTACCAAGGCACTCTAAGTCTCAGGGCAAGCTGCCTGAAAACGTTGCACAGGTTTGTAGAGCGTAATAAACAGGCTGCGGTTTGTTGCAGTTTGTGCCCGAGCCTTACAAAAGGTAATGGTCTGTCAAGTTAACGGCAGCCGGTTAATCAAGTATGCGGTCCACAGTCGGCCATAAGGCTGAACCGTAAACCGCATACCTATACCTCAAGCCCTAGGCCGATATAGCCTGTGACAACTCGCTGGGTTGAGTAATGGTGCCAGAAGAGACAGACCCCAAAAGTGCTCAAGAACCGAAAAATAGGGTGACCTAGTTAAGGGCCACAGCATCCACATCAATAGCGGAGACGGCAGCGGTCACGGCATCGTCCTGGGTAGAATCCATTGAACTGGTCTTGGGTTCAGGGTTGGTCAGGTTAGCCTGGCGTCGCCGCCGTTCTAGCAGCATTTGGGTGACCTCCGTAAGGGCCAGGGTGACCACTAGTCCATCATCTAGCCAGCCAATAACGGGAATAAAGCTAGGGATTAAATCAATTGGGGTGGCAACGTAAGCTAAGGTGCCTAACAGCACCAGCCAACGATACTTAGAATGACGAATTAACCGGCGATACCAGGTCAAGAATGATTTAATGAAAAATGTTTTTGCCATGACCATCTCCTCTGACGAACCACCCTATTGTCTCAAGCGGCAGGACTTAGCGCAGGTGTGGTTTTCCCTTGCAAAAGCGTGGTTTTTACACCGAAGTGACCGTATCGTAAATGCCGTAACAGAGTATGATGTGGCAAATTTGCCTATACTGGCTTGCCCCCATACTGACTCGCCCCCATACTGACGTTCGCTCAAAATCTAAAGGTTATGGCTCCACAACTGCGTATTTTCGTGCCACCCCATCCGTTGATTCAGCACTGGTTGGGGGTCGCCCGCGATGCTGACACCCCCGATCCCCTGTTTCGCTCTGCTATGGAAGAATTGGGACGCTGGCTGGCGTACGAGGCGACGCGGGAGT
>SLIY01000251.1 GCA_007135385.1 Leptolyngbyaceae cyanobacterium CSSed165cm_216 | reverse complement strand
TTATCGCCGCGATCGCGTTGGGTCTGGCTACTACAGCTTCCATGGCGGCTCTGCCCATGGCCGCTAGCGCCCAAGAAAAGACCACTGACTATAACTACGTTGGCGCTGGGGTTGGCGTCGGCAGCCTGGGTACCAGCGACGTTGGCCTATCAATCAACAGTAAATTCACTGTGGCCGACAATGTCTCCCTCCGGCCTGGAGTGCTCAGCGACCTCAACTTCAGTGGTGACGGGGAAACCGTCTTCCTGGTTCCGGTCACCTACGATTTCAATGCCGTGACCAGAGACGGTCGTCTCCTACCTTACCTGGGTGGCGGGGTATCTGTCTCCACCCAAGGCAGCGGGGCGGTTGGCCCGATGATTACCGGTGGCGTTGACTACCGGATTACCGACCGGGTTGTCGCCAATGGTGCCGTGAACTGGTCGATCTATGAAAATAGCCGAGTTAATGGCAGCATTGGCCTTGGCTATTCCTTCTAGGGACAGACTAAGTTCCTGACCGATTGACTCATCAACTCAAGCTGGGTGCCGTAGACAACTGCTACGGCACCCTTTTTTGGGGTTGTCCCTTGTCTGGTGCCATTAGCCCTAAACATCGCAGTTGGGTACGGCGTATGTCTTAACCTGAATTCGAGTTAAGGAAGTTTCTGAAAAAACAAATTGACTGTCTCCCCCTGGCAGGCCTGTGCTGTTCGCGTAGCGACCCCAGACGGTGTCCTGAGCTTATCGAAGGAGGGGTAACTTGTCGAAGGAGGCAGGGGTGGGTCAGACTAACTGTAATAACGGCTATCTAACCACTGGCGTACCTCTAGTTCACTCTGAAACGATTGACGTCGCTGGCTAACGGGGTCATAAATCCACCAGATTACCTGTCCTCGCTGGCTACTCTGCCAGATCCGGGGTTCAGCTGGGTTCGCCGTTAAAAATCGCACTAACCGCTGCCCCGCCTGAGTTAGGACCTGCCGCCAGGGCAACGATGGCTGTTTGGCGACTAACTGCTCTAGCCGGTAGCGTTGACGGTTGAGTTCATGGGGGGAGTAGTAGGGGTGCCGGTTCACAGTGGTGCCTCCTTGTCAGCGGATGCTGTTACTGTATCTAGCCCCCCTGGGCTTGCCAAACCATGGCTTGAATAGCAGCTATGCAAAATTTCGATATGTTGGCTCAAACCCTATCGGTTAGCCTAGGGAACATCGTTTCCAGCCCTTTAGGGAACTGACCATGAACCCTGGCAAAATTAAGTTGGCTCAGCTGCGGGCTTTGGTGGCGATCGCTGATACGGGCAACTTCAGCGAAGCGGCCCTAGAGCTCGACCTATCTCAATCTACGGTCAGTCATGCGATCGCGACGCTGGAAGCTGAATTGGGTGTGATGCTGTTGCAGCGGGGTCGCCACGGGGCCAAGCTCACCCCGGTGGGGGAACGGGTTACTGGCCATGCTCGGCAGGTGTTGGGCCTGCTGGACGCCATGGCCCACGAGGCCAACCAGGCCAAGGGATTGCAAGGAGGCACCCTGCGCATTGCCTCCTTTCGCAGTGTCGCTACCCATGTGCTGCCCAGTGCGATCGCGCGGTTGCATCGTCGGTATCCCGCGATCGCCATTAGTGTCATCGAAATGGATGAAGTGCACGAACTCAAGCAGGCCTTGACCAAGGGGGAAGCCGACATCTGCGTGGCCGAAACGATCAACGGCGATGATTACGACACCTGTCTGATTTTCGAAGATGACTACGTTGCCCTACTGCCCCCCGGCTATCAGCCCAAAGCTGGGATGCTGACGGTCGATGACATGCGCCAACTGCCAATTATCGGCTCTAGCCACAGCAGTTGCGGTCTGCGCATTCGTTCTGTCCTGGGTGCCCAGGAACATTCCCTAGAGATTGCCTACTGCATCCGCCACGACTCGTCTATGGTGGCGATGGTGCAGCAGGGGCTGGGCATCGCCATTTTGCCCCGCCTGGCTGCCGAACCCGTCCCCCCCGATGTGCAGATCTATCCGCTGCCCTTCCCAATCTCTCGCCCGATCGGGGCCACCATGCTGAAAGATGCCCTGCACACCCCGGCCCTCTATGCTTTCTTAGATGCCCTGCGGCAAACCGGTGAGTTTAGCCGCATGAAGGTGGTTTAAGGCATGGTTACCTTCCTCAGTGTCGGCAACGGGGGCCTCAGAAGGATCGAGATGGAACTTGACTCATAAGCGATCGGTAAGGACGCGCGCTACCCTCTACGACTACACTGGAATAGTAAATAGCTGAGAGCCATGGTTACCAGCACAGGGGTTAGAGAGGCTATCACGTCACTACAAGACTTGCAGCAACGGTTAGGATTGGTGCAAGCTCAGCGAGATGACTTTTTTACTGAATGGACGGATGGCTTGCTAGCCCTGACGGCGCAAGAGTTGGCCAGTATTAATCGCATTAAGCAGCGTTACGACTATCATCGTGCTGATGGGCTGCTGCTAGAAGGCACCATTAATCTTGTGGTGACGGCTCCACTATTAGAACTGCTGGGTTTTGTTGATCCGCCCTTTCGTCTGAAGTCACCTTATGGCATTGCCCTAGAGCTGGAAGATCCGGAAGAAACGATCCGTGGGTTTATTGATGTGCTGGTTTTGCAAGGGCGACTCTGGATTTTGACGGTTGAATCTAAACGCACCAGTATTGCGGTGCCTGCGGCGTTGCCACAACTGCTGGCTTACATGGCTGCCAACCCAGAGGGGCAATTCCCCCAATATGGCATGGCGACAAATGGGGATGAATTTGTGTTTTTGAAGCTCGGCACGAGCACTGAATATGATCTATCTCGTTCCTTCTCACTGTTTCCGCGACGGCATGAGCTTGGGCAAGTGGCGCAGATTCTCAAGGCGCTGGGGCAGTGTGTTTTAGGGCAGGGCTGATGGCGTTGAATGAGAAATCAGTAGTATCTGACTGTAAGCATCGCCGATCTCTTCAGGGACCGGGTGCCTGCTGAGGCTTACCGATTCCCCTTAGACGACGCAAAGGCACCCGGTCCCTACTCCCCATCGTTCAACTTCGCCAAATTCTCGCGGCAGCGCACTGTCCAGGGGTGCTCGGCTCCCAGCTTGGGTTCGAGGATGGCCAGGGCTTGCTGGTAGTGCGATCGCGCTTTTTCGGTACAGCCTTGGGCGATGTAGAGAATGCCCAGGTCAGAGGATGCGATGTTCGACTTACTCGGCCAGGCTATCTAATTTTGTCTGCACAAGATCAATCCAGCTTTGGAGCGTCTGAGTGTTGGGGTGGTTGGGGCCGAGGGTGTTTAGGTAAATGGGTTGAGCTTGGAGGAGTAGGGCTTGGGCGTCATGGTAGCGGCCCTGGTTATAGCGTAGGCCTCCTAAATTGAATAAGCTAGTGGCGACATCGGGATGCTCGTCGCCCAAGAGCCGTTGTCTCATCGCCAGGGCTTCTTGGTAGAGGGGTTCGGCGTCGGTGTAGCGGCCCATTGCCTCATACAGCAACGCTAGATTGTTAAGGCTGGTGGCGACCTTGGGATGGTCGGAGCCAAGCTGCGCTTCAAGAATCTCCAGAGCTTGCTGCAAGAGGGATTCGGCTTCTCCGTAGCGGCCCATTGACATATATAGCAACGCTAAATTATTCAGACTGGTGGCGGTGTCGGGATGGTC
>SLIY01000421.1 GCA_007135385.1 Leptolyngbyaceae cyanobacterium CSSed165cm_216 | reverse complement strand
TAGCGCGATCGCACCTTTAGGGAGAAGAAACCCCATGACAGCTATTGACCCACGAATCGAAGCAATCCTAGGCAATATCAGCGCCTACCAGGCTACTGCCAGGGAACTGCATAATGTCCCTGCTTGGCAAGCTTTGCCGCCTGCTTCTGCCCCTGATGTAGCCTACCGGCCAAGCTGCCTGACCCAACTAGAGCCCGTCTGGCAGGATGGCACCACCGACTGGGTGTGGGAGGGCACTAAAATCCACACCACCCCAGGGCAAAGCACCATGAGCCCCCAGGTGGCACTCGAGCATCAGGCGGCGGGTATATGCCTCACTGGCTCTCACGCTGTAGATGTGCCCCTAGTCTCAACTGATGATGTGTTCACCCAGTTTGAGCAACGTGTTTCTAGTAGTGCCAGGGTGATCGCAGCCGCACCACCAGAGGCACAACCTGAGCAGGCAGAACAGCCCCAGGCGATCGCCACCCCAGCCCCTGAGACTGGTGGTGGTGTGCCTTTCCTCCCTGCCGTTTTGGTGGCAGCTGCAATCCTAGGAGTATTTTTCTATAGCCGTCGCCTGCATAGCAAAAACGCTGTAGCTAGGCCGCCTAAATTTCCGCCAGATACTCAGACCAATGAATCCGAAAACCCCGATATTGAATACGATTTTCGGCTGTGAGTGGCTGTGAGTGCTCACAGTGAGTGCTCACTACTCACAGTGAGTGAGCCGTGAAAGCCCTGTGAGTCCGTTGTTTACCCTGTGAGAGGCCCGAAAAATGAAACTTGATTTTGATGTAGATGACACCCCATCCCCCGCCCGGTTTATGCCGGGGGAGGACATGATTTCCAGGCTCAAGATTACGGCATTAGGAATAGGGGTTTTCGGCATGTTCAGTCTGGGAATGGTGCAAGCCTTCAGCCCCCAGGCCCGCCAGATTCGCCACGACTTACGCACTGCTGAAGCAAGCCAGAATCGAAACTACCAATTGCAGCAGCAACAGCAACGCCATGTAAACCAGGCCCGCCAGATTGCCGAACAGCGCTATGAGGATGGCTGCCTGCTCGTTTACATCACGGGTGAGGATGGCCAAGCGATCAGCCTATGGGAGGGAATGGCGGTTGTGGATGCTGCCACAAGTCAACCCCTAGCCCCTGGCACTATCGTCTGTGATGCCAATGGCGCTACGGCTGTGTTGGAGTCCGGCGGCCTAGTGGGGGCGATCGCAGTTACCCCTGATCTGGCCCTAGTTGAAAACCTGATTAGAGATGGGAGGGTGCGGTAATGTCTGGACAAGGTGAAAAGGGGACGTTATATAACCCTGGCCCTGGGGGAATGTATTCCCTAATTTTTTGGATCCTGAGGCTAGCGGTTATAGCCCTGGTCTGTTTCGTCGTCGTCAAGAACATTGAGCCGTATTCCATCTGGAGTCAGAACTGGTTTGGGGATATGGAACCGGCATGGGTGCAATGGGTGCCTGGGGCTGGGTTTGTAGCGACGATGGCTTATCGATTCACGGGCATTGTGATCTGGATCATTCTCCAGATTTTTGAGTGCATCCCTATTTTCCTACTCGGTAACAGGTTTGGCCTGGGCGTGCTCATTAGCAGCTACGAACAACAGGCAGAGCAGCAGCGCAAGATTGAAAGCTACCCAAGCGATGACGCTGTGCTGAAGTTTCTCAAAAAGAAATACAACCGGCTAGGGCTGAAAAGTCTGGACTTTTTTAGGATGGCGGTACCCTTCGCCTACATCGTTGACATCCTGCTCGTGACGACGATTTTTCCTCCCATTCGGGACGGTTACACACTTGGGCAGGTGACCAGCGCATGGGATTTCTCAGGGGTCGCTTGGGGGAACCTGGTCAGCATCGCCGTGACCGTTTTCGCCTTCGAGGTCGCTGTCATGGTCTGGCTGAGAACCTCTGAAATGCTCTTTCTAATTCGTAGGGGGATTGCTAACAATGGCTAAGCACGCGTCACCAGAGCTGCAAAAGGCCGCGATCGAAGCGGTTCGGACTCAGGCCCATTTGACACTGAGCGATCAATATCTAGACGCCAGTAAATCACTACCCCTGTGGCTGGAGGGTGGGGTCGTCGCCATGGTGCTGCTGGGTTCCGTGGGAGGGATTGGTATTGCTCTACTGTTCATCCTGGAGCGCGCCGCCAGCTACCACACCTACATCGGCAAGCGCTCTGAGTTGGCATCTACCACCAGCGCCCGCAAGATACTAGAGCCCCTAAGAAAGGACAAAACAGAATACCGCTATGCCAGGGCCATACTTGAGGCCAGGGGAGACCTGGCCCAACTTGTGGACGACTACGACGAACAGCCAGAGGATGGGGAGTCAGCCGCGATCGCAGTGGAGGCAGAGGAGGTAACAGAATCTGGTTTGCTGCGAGAGATGCCGATCTCATGGGTGCCCAAGGCTAAGGGACAGGGTGAGCACCTGGCGGTCATCGGATTGTCGGGGGCCAGCAAAACCACCACACTGCTCAAAGCCTGTGAAGCGGTGCAAGCGCCTATCATCTACATCACAATCAAGGATGCAGACACCGCCCCAGCCAATTGGGAGGCTTACAGACTGGCCAAGACCGCTGGGGCCTACTATCTGTCTCAGCTGGCTTGGCTATGCGATCGCTTGGAAGAACTACTCACCGCTGGCACCGAGAGTCATTTAATAATCGATGAAGCACTGCAGCAGGTTGACCAGGCCAAGGACAGCGAAAAGCTAGCGGACTGTAAGGAATACAAGGGCACAGCCAGCCGTTTTGAGTCGATTATTAAGTGCTACATCAGAAGCGGTCGGTCCGATGGACAGCTTATCGGCTTAGTCTCGCAGTCGCCCAATGGTACTGACCTGTTTGGATCAGCCAAGACACTCCAGGGGCTCAAACTAATCCTTTGTGCTGGGGAGTATAGCTCCAACCGCTTTCAGTTCTTCCCAGCATGGGCCAAACAAATGTTCGGCGAGTTGGTAACGCCTGAAATTCACGCTGAGCTGAAGGGCATTAAGACCGGCTTCTGGCACCTGGTTAATACGCCAGATGGCCTAGCTCTGAACCAGACTCAGCAGACTGAAACGGTATTGGTGCCCTGCGCTCCATGCCCCACGGGTGGCGATGGGGAGGCATCCCCCGCCGCTGATAGTGCATCCTCTGGCCCTAGCCCCATGCGTGCCAAGGCTGAGAAGTTCATAGCAGAGCAAGAGGACTTGGCTAAGCGGGCCTGGGAATGTGGACAGGAGCGGGGGGCGATCGCGTATGCTTACTGCGCACTGCTGGAGGATTGCTTAGCTGGCCCTGTGCCCCTGGGTGGTTTTGGGAGTAAATCTAAATTTGTCTGGCGACTGCATAAGGCTGGAGTGATTCAGAGTAGGGCCAAAAATGAATGGGCCGGGCATCTACAGGAGTTGATAGACGCTGGCTACATCAGGGCAGATGGCGAGAAGTTGTGGATCGATTAATAAAGAGGACAACCCATGGAAATGATCAGAATCAAATCGGTTGACGAGGCTAGAAACCTCGTGAATGCTGAAGGCTTCTCAGTCTCTTTAGAGCATTTTTGCTCTGTGACCAGGGAGCGCCCCCAGCCAGGATACCGCTACCTCATTGAGACCGATTCGCGGGGGCGCATTACGTCGGCCATCAGGTGCAAGTGACACCACACC
>SLIY01000217.1 GCA_007135385.1 Leptolyngbyaceae cyanobacterium CSSed165cm_216 | reverse complement strand
CAACGCTTAGACGTGAAGCCAGGGATGACGGGGGAGTGGCAGGTGAATGGACGCTCGACGGTGAAAAAGTTTGAGGACGTGATTCGGCTCGATTTGGCTTATCAGAAAAACTGGAGCCTGACGTACGACATGCAGCTAATTGTTAAAACTGTGCTTTTGCTCTTTTCTAAGCAATCTGGAGCCTCTTAAGCCCCTCTGTCGGCCTCTAGGAACCGGCTACCGCGATACAGTAAAGGTATTGATCTGTAGGTGACTAGAGGCCATGCTGGCTCAAGTTTTGGCGGTGGTGATTGGTTTGGGCAGTGGGGGGGTGTATCTGGCGGCCTTCTTCTTTCCAGAAATTCATCGGCGGCATGATTTTTTTTGGAGTGGTGTTGGCCTGTTCTACGCTTTGGTGCTTTGGGTCTGTGCCGTCCAAATTTCGATTACAGAACTTTTGGGTCATCTGGCCAGCGTTGCTCTCTTGGGCTGGCTGGGCTGGCAAACCTTGACCCTGCGGCGTAAGCGGACGCCAGTGGCGTTACAAACCCCTCTGACGGAAGAGACCTGGCCGGCGTTTTGGTATCGCAGCCGTGTGGTATTGCTGAGTTGGTTGCAGGCTACCCCTCTGGGGCGATGGCTGCCAGATCCTAGGTCTAAGGATCAGCGGTTTCCGCTTCAGCCTGAAGAACTGCGAGCCTCTACCCTGAAAGATATTGGCTACGAGTTCCTGGACGATCTGGAACCGGTGGACCTGAGGGAGCCATCAACCCAGGTGATGACTCTGGGGCAGACCGTGACTACCCCAGCCAGCCAGCTTAGAAACGGCGATCGCCCCCCTGGCCCCAGTCCTGCTCGCCCGTCCTCCCCTACCCCTAAGGCTGAGCCGCCATCCCCTAAGCCAGCCATCAACCCTGTTGCCAAGTCCCAAGGCTGGTGGACCAAAGGGCGGGTGATTGTCAGTTGGTTGGTAGAGGTGGTGCAGTCAGCTAGAGCGCCTAAGCCCAAAAAACCGGTAATCGACATTCCTCCTCGCCCCTCGTCCTTGACTAAGTCGGGGGATTCCTCCCCAACCAGGACAGTTGCTTCTGGCTCGGGCCATCGTCAGGATCAAGGAGATGCGGTAGAGACACCGATGGATGCTGCGATCGCCATTATTGATACCGCCGCTGTAGATAGCACCCAGGATTCCGTTAGCTCAGACACTCCATCCTCTGAACCAGTCGATCTGTCTGACCCCGAGGACATAACCCCCGAGAACATAACCCCCGAGAAAGTGTCCCCAGATAAAACCACCCCAGCGTCAACGGCTGCTGAAGCCATTGATCCAGCGACCAGCCAGGTCGCTCGCCCCGCAGCCTCCCCCGAGTGGTCAGAACCGTCTGCCCCTGGTTCCCCAGTGGAGTCGGCCGATCGCAATCGCCCCATACCCCCCGACCCCATTGACCCTGAGGATGACGAGGACAGCAACTGGCCTGACTAGGATCGCTGGCCATAACTCCTTGCCGTAGCCTGGCTACCAATGTTGATGATTTTACTATTTAGTTATATGGTGAATAATGTAGTTGTTAACCTTGTTACCTCAATAGGAGCTTGACGCAGTGGATAAGCCCTTGATTTTTCGGCAGCTCTTTGACGCTGATTCCTCGACCTATACCTACTTATTGGCGGACCCCGTCAGCAAAGAAGCGGTGTTAATTGACCCGGTGTTTGAGCAACATCAGCGCGATCGCGCTTTGATTGAAGAGTTGGATCTGACCTTACTCGCTACCTTGGATACTCACTGCCACGCCGACCATGTCACTGGGGCTTGGCTGATGCAGCAGGCCGTCGGCTCTAAAATCGGTATTTCGGGTCGCTATGGCGATATGGTCAGCGGGGCTGACTACTTGCTTGACCACGGGGATGTGGTTAAATTCGGCGATCGCGCCTTAGAGGTGCGGGCTACCCCAGGCCATACGGACGGCTGCATTACCTACGTGCTCGATGACCACTCCATGGCCTTTACCGGCGACTGTCTGCTAATTCGGGGAGCGGGCCGCTGCGATTTCCAACAGGGTAATGCCCACATTATGTATCGCTCGATTACCGAGCAAATCTTTAGTTTGCCCGATGATTGTGTGATCTGGCCTGCCCACGACTATAGCGGGCGGACAGCTTCCAGCGTGCAGGAAGAGAAGGCCTACAACCCCCGCATTGGTGGCCAAGCCGACGAAAACGACTTTGTCGGCTACATGGAAAACCTGGGTTTACCCCACCCTAAAAAAATTGATATTGCGATTCCAGCTAACTGTGTTTGCGGGCGTCCCGAAGACGGCAAAATGCCCGTGATTGCTGATTGGGGGCCAGTACGTGTGACCTATGCTGGGGTGAAAGAAATTGATCCCCAGTGGGTGGCTGAACATCTCGGACAGCTTCATGTGGTGGATGTGCGGGGCGCCGATGAATTCAATGGCGACCTGGGCCACATTGACGATGCCCAATGGCTGCCTTTGCCTGAACTGGACGATCGGGCGAGTGAAATTCCTGCTGACCGGCCGGTGGTGACCGTGTGCAAGTCGGGACGGCGATCGGCCCAGGCGACGGTAATTTTGAAAAAGCAGGGACGCCAAGAAGCGGCTAGTTTACGCGGTGGCATGCTGAGCTGGAACGAGTCGAAGCTACCGGTTGTGCGTCAATAATTGCTAATACCACCTGGCAGAAAGATGACCACCTTTACGGAGGGGGTCAGGTTCTAGGTGTCAGGCGTCAGAAATAGTTGGCCGACTTATGCCGCAGAGTACTAACAAGAGGCCTCCATAACAAAAAGGTCTCTATATCTGCCTGCCATTTGTGGCAGGATGGCAGAGTCAACATGCTGGGACACCATGATGGTGGGGGCGTATTTTACTGGGTGTGCTGTTTGGGCCTTTAAGGACTGGGTGGGGGATTTTTACCCCAAGGGCAGTAAAGCGGCGGATTTTTTAAGGTTGTATTGCGATCGCATGACCACGGTCGAAGGCAATACCATCTTTTATGCCATGCCTGACGCCAAAACCATCGATCGCTGGGCCAGCATCATGCCATCAGGGTTTCGGTTGTGCCCCAAATTGCCGCAGCTATTGTCCCACCAGGGGAAGCTGCTGCCCCATATCAACCTGGCCCATCAGCTGATTCACACCCTCACCCCCCTTGGCGATCGCCTTGGGCCAATGTTTTTGCAGCTACCCCCCACCTACAGCCCTGAAAATTTTACTGACCTGCGAGAGTTCTTGGCCCAGTGGCCCCGACAGCAGCAGCCTATCGCTGTGGAGGTACGCCATCTGGACTGGTTTCAGGAACCCCATGGCCCCCGCCTAAACCAAATGCTAGCGGCCATGGGGGTGGGGCGGGTGCTATTGGATACGCGGCCCATCTATGACGGTATTAACAGTGCTTCTGAGGACCCCCAGGTTGGCTCTGAGCGGAAAAAGCCCCAGGTGCCCTTACAACCTGTGATTACAGCTCCCTTCACCATTGTCCGCTACATCAGCCATCCGACCCTGGCGATGAATCAGCCCTACTTCCAGGATTGGGTGCCCAGGCTACACCAATGGTTAAGCCAGGGGACTGATGTCTATTTTTTTGTCCACTGTCCCCAAGAGGCCAAGTCTCCTGCGATCGCCCGCGAGGTCTACCACCGCCTACAACAGGTTGGCGCCAATATCCCCGATCTGCTGTGGGATGTAGCCGAACAGCGAAGGGCTGAGAACGATGGGTCCTCAGCCCAACTTAGCTTGTTTTGATACGGCTAGATTTTTGATACGGCTAGATCAAGTCCAGTTGGGAACCTAGGGCTTTGCCCCCAGCCCACCTCTATCGCTGGACGATGAGGTGATCTGCCTGGAATGACATAACCAGGAAGCCCTTAGTCGTTCTCCCAGTCTTCGCGGCCCATTAGGTCGCCAACGCGATCGCGCAGTAGAAAGCCCGAAGCTTCCAGTTCCGACTCAACTATGGCCCACTCCCGAGCTGGAATATGGCGGCACAGCGTATAAATGGGTTGCTGACGGCTGACCACCCCATGCTGAACGAGTTGCCGGGCTTCATCACGAATGACATCAATTGAGTAGTGAAGGGACTGAAGCATACCTAAACCCTGTAATGACGAAGGAGCTGCACGAAACCAGAAAGTCAAATAAGCCAGACAAGAATCTTTAAATTCCGTATCCTAGTTTACTGATAGTTTTTAGGATTTGGCTAGTCAGCTCTGGTTTATTCTCGCCTTAATTTTGGGCACCTGCCATTAACAAATGCTGTAATTTTTCCCTGAAACACTCCTGATGTCGTAACAAACCTGTAATACAGCCGCCTCGTCTCCCCTACCTCCCCCGCAGACCCACCCCTAGCCCCTCCCAAGAGGGGAACCGGACATTCCCCCATCACCCCACCTCCCCACTTCTCCGGGAAGCCGCTCCACGTCTACACCCCCTCTCCCCCCTCTCCCCATCCCTTCGACTCCGTTACTCCTCCGGAGCCGCTTTTCCTCGGTCGGAACGCTTCGCGAACGCGAACAGGGCAGGCCCCCATCACCCCTACCCTGCGGGAAGCCGCTCCGCGTCTACATCCCATCACCCCCCCATCCCCTCTTCCGCATCAACGCCAACTCCACCGCCAAGGCGATCGCAGCCACCATACTGCTGGGGTCGGCGATCCCCCGCCCGGCAATATCAAAGGCGGTGCCGTGGTCTGGCGAGGTACGTACAAAAGGCAGCCCCAGGGTGGTGTTCACAGCGCGGTCAAAGGCCATCAGTTTTACTGGAATCAGCCCCTGATCATGGTAAAGAGCCAGGTAGGCATCGTGGGTCTGGGCGATCGCGGTTGGGTCAGTGCCAAACCAGGCCTGGCCGGGACGGACCCAGAGGGTGTCCGGTGGTACAGGGCCATCGATCTGCACCTGGGGATAGCGCCGCCGCTGTTCAGCTACCCAGGGAATTAGCCAGGCTTGTTCTTCTTGCCCGAGTTGTCCCCCTTCACCGCTGTGGGGGTTCAGGCCCGCCAGGGCAATTTTAGGCTGACGCAAGCCAAAGTCCTGGCGCAGACTGTGAATCAAAATCTCTAGTTTTTGGCTCAGCCCCTGGGGAGTCAGCGCCTGGGGCACCTGGGCCAAAGGAATATGGGTGGTGGCCAGCAGGGTGCGCAAGCACCAACTGGTGTGGGGCGACTGGGCCACAAAGGCCATGGCAAAGCGATCGCAGTTTGCCCCTTCTGCCAACAGTTCAGTTTGCCCAGGGTAGTGATGGCCAGCCGCTTTCCAGGCGGATTTGGCAATGGGGGCCGTGACAATGGCGTCGAAGCCCCCGGCCATGGTGTGCTGAATCGCGGTCTTTACATAGGCAAAGCTGGCGGCCCCGGTGGCGGCACTCTCCTGGCCAAAGGAAATCTGGTCCAGAGGCTGGGGTGGGGCTACCTCCATGAGTTCAACGCTGCCTGGCAGGGTAAGGTTGCCCGCCGACTCCAGGGCCGTTTGGGTTTGATGCAGGTAGGCGGCTGTACCCACTAGGGTAATCGCCGCAATCGCGCTCCAGTCTCGATCCGTCAGGGCCTTGAGTATCACTTCTGGGCCAATGCCTGCTGGATCCCCAATGGGAATCGCTAGGCGGGGGCGAGGAGGCTGAGAAAATTGGCAGTTGGCGGTTGCCCTGGGGACTGGCTGAAATGCGGTCATCGTCGGGTTAGGTGGATTACCAAACTGGTCTAAAATGAGGGCGGTTAGGGGTAGTCACAGCCCCTGACCTTAATCACTATAGTGCTGCTGGAGGAGAGACCATGGGTGGCGAAATTTTTAATACCGCAATTCTGCTGTTTACCCTAACCCTGGTGGGCCTGGGCCTGGGCTTTTTGATGTTACGGGTCCAGGGTGGTGAAGAGTAGATTTAGTGGTTTGCCCAATTCCGGGGGAGTCATCTGATATCCTTAGATGAATAAGTTAACTTTTGTATCAATCCCCTCATGAAAGTACTGGTTATTGGCGCCACTGGCACCCTAGGAAGACAAATTGCTCGCCGTGCTTTGGATGAGGGGCACGATGTCCGTTGTCTTGTCCGCAGCGCTCAGCGGGCCGGCTTCCTCAGGGAATGGGGGGTTGAGTTGGTACGCGGGAATCTCTGTCGGCCAGAGTCATTACCGCCAGCTCTAGAGGGGGTTGATGCAGTGATTGATGCGGCCACCGCCCGCCCCTCGGAGTCTGTCATGGACGTGGACTGGCATGGCAAGGTTAACCTGATCAAGGCGATTCAATCGGCTGAGATTAAACGGTACGTGTTTGTTTCAATTCTGAATGCTGATAAATTTCCCCACGTTCCCCTCATGGACGTGAAGCGCTGTACCGAGAAGTTCTTAGCAGAATCTGACCTAGACTATACGATTTTGCAACCCTGCGGTTTTCTACAGGGGCTAATTGGCCAATACGCCATTCCTATCCTAGAAAAGCAATCTATCTGGGTAATGGGCGAAGCCGCCCCGATCGCCTATATGGATACCCAAGACATCGCTAAATTTGCCGTCAAGGCGCTGGAATTGCCCGAAACGGTGGGTCGTAGCTATCCCCTGGCGGGCACCCGGGCCTGGGGGGCCTACGAAATTATTCGTCTGTGCGAGCGCAAGTGTGGTCAAACGGCCAAGGTGTCGCGCATTTCCTTGGGGTTGCTGCGGGCCATTCGCCGGGTAGCTCAGTTCTTTCAGTGGGGCTGGAATTTTGCCGATCGCCTAGCGTTTGTGGAAGTGGTGGCCGGTAGTCAAGCCTTAGACGCTCCCATGGATGAGGTGTACCAAGTGTTTGGTATTCCCCAGGAAGACATCACCACCCTAGAAGAGTACATGCAGGAATACTTCAGCCGGATTATGAAGAAGCTGAAGGAACTGGACTACGATCGCGAGAAAGCCAGCAAGAAAAAGTTACCGTTCTAAGGTTAGACTTCTGTCTTCACCCCTTCCAACACCTCATCCGTGAGGTCATACTGTTGCCGCAATTGCTCCAACTTGTCCTGGTTGGGTTGCCAGAAGCCGCGCCCATGGGCTTCCAGCAGACGACCCACCACATTGCGAAAAGCTTCGGGGTTGGCCAGGCGTAGCTTTTCGGCCATGGCGGCATCCAGGGCATAGGTGTCGGCAGCCTGGTCATAGACCCAATCCTCTTTGAAGTCAGTGGTGCCGCCCCAACCGATCAAGGCTGTCATTCGTTGAGAAATTTCGTAGGCCCCGCCCGAGCCCTGGTTGGCCATGGCCTCGGCCCATTTGGGGTTTAGCAGCTTGGTACGGTACTCCATGCGCAGCAGGTCGTCTAGCTGGCGGGGGGTAGTGTCCTTAGAAAAGCTTTCCACAAAGTTGGCGGTTACCCTACGCCCCCGCTGCATTTCGGCGGCCCGTTTCAGCCCGCCGGTGTTGGCGTAGTATTCTTGAATGTCGGTGAGGCCGTATTCCACCGAATCAATCTGCTGCACCACCTGGTCGGTGCTCTGGAGTAGGGTTTGCAGAATTTCCGGACGGGCCTGCCCCTTGTCCTGACGACCATAGCTGAAGGTGTTGCGATCGCGCCAGGTATTCCCCAACTCGTTCCCCGATTCCCAGGTACCATCGGTTACCTGGTCATTTACTAAAGAACCAAAGTCCCCCGCTGGATTAGAGAATAGGCGGGCTGTGGCATTTTCAATCCCCTGGGCTTGCAGGGCCAGGGCATGCTTGCGGATAAAGTTTTGATCTTCCGGTTCCTCTGCCGCCGCGGCCCGCTGGAACAGATCATCCAATAGCTCAATGATATTGACAAAGCTATCGCGGAAAATCCCCGACAAATTCCCCAGCACATCAATGCGGGGATGTCCTACTTCCCCCAGGGGCTGCAGTTCGTAGCGCACAATTCGGCCCGTGCCCTCCTTCACCGGCGCAGCCCCCACCAACGCCAACACAATCGCGATTGATTCTCCCCGGGTCTTGATCGCATCTAGGCCCCAGAGCATCACCGCCACGGTTTCCGGGTAGGTACCCTGGTGCCGACGGTGCTGGGCCAAAATCTTTTGGGCAATGGCCCTCCCGCGCTCGTAGGCCCCCGGCGACGGCATCCGGTAGGGATCTAAGGCATGGATATTGCGTCCTGTGGGCAGCACCCCCGGTCCATCCCGCAGCAGGTCTCCCCCGGGGGCTGGGGGAATGTATTCGCCGTTGAGGCCCCGCAGTAGGTTAGTCAGTTCGTCGGTGGTTTGGGCCAGGCAGTGGGCGATGTCGAGAGCCTGCTGAATTTGGCCTTCTAGGTGGGTCAGGGTGTCGGGGTCGGTGACCTGGCGGTAGTAACGTTGGCGGAGGGCTGTGGGGGAGTGGATGGTTGGGGGAGTGGATGGTTGGGGGAGTGGATGGGTGGAGGAGTGAGCTATAGCTTGTAAAAGTTCGTGCTTCAGGGTGTCGCCGAAGTAGGCACTGAGGTAGCTGTACAATGCCTCCCCATTGGGGGGCTGACCCAAAACGTGCAGACCGCTGGAGAACAGCCGGTTTTCTAGCACTTGTAGGTAGTCGTAGAGGGTGACCAAATACTGGTTAAAGACGTTTGTGCTAAATAAATTGACGGTTTCGGGGGTAAAGTCCAGGCCCAGTTTGCGGGCTTCGGGAAAGGGGCAGTCAGCATCCAGGCCGGTGTCAAACAGCTGTTTGACGATTGCGTCTTTGAGGGCGGCATTTTTGGCTGGGTCTTCCCGGTATTCGCTGATCAACTCCCGCAGGCTCATCAGCTCTTTATATAGCCCGGCCCGGCCATAGGGGGGCACGTTGTGGGAAACCAGTACGCCGTAGCCCCGCCGTTTGGCTAGCATCGACTCGGAGGGGTTGTTGGCGGCGTAGACATAGAGGTGGGGTAGATCCCCCAGCAGAATATCGGGCCAAGAGTAGCCAGTGTTGCCTAGGGGCGAGCCAGGCAGCCACTCCACAGTGCCGTGCATGCCAAAGTGCACCACCACATCCGCCTGTAGTTCCTGTTGCAGCCACTGGTAAAAGGCCGCGTACTGGGGGTGGGGGGTGAGGTCGCGCTCAAACATTAGTCGCATCGGGTCGCCCGCAATCCCCAGGGGGGGCTGCACGCCGATCCAGATATGGCCGAGTTGGACGCCCCCCAGCAAGAACTGCTGATCAAAGGTCTTCAAGTCCGCTTTTTCCAGATCGCCCCACTGGCGAACCATGCGATCGCGCTGAACATACGACAACCATTTTTCCAACTGTCGCACCGACACCGTGGCCGGTTTTGGGGGCTCCAGACCTCCGCCAATCGGTCTGGATGCCTGGGTTCTTCCAGGCATCTGCACCCCAGGAATCGCCTCATCGGCTGCCTTGACCCGCTCAATCAGCGCTTCACCATCCTCTGGCAGCTCGCCTACGGTATACCCCTGTTCCTTGAGGGCCTGTAAAAAAGCGAGTAGAGATTTGGGCACATTCAGCAGCGCTGCTGTTCCTGTGGCCCCATAACCGGGGGGAAAGCCATAAAGAATCACGGCAATTTTGCGGTCTGCCGGGGGCGTTTGCCGCAGGGCAATCCAGCGCCGTAGCCGTCCGGTAAGCCGCTGCACCCGCTCTGGAATCAAATAAATCTTATCCCCCACCAGGCCCCCCAGGGGCACTGGGTCAATCGCCCCATCTAGCTCTGGCAGGGCGTAGAGCACCACACTTTGTAAACCGCCAATGCCCTGGCGGGTCCAGGAATGAATATCTTGAATCAACAGCGGTGCCGCCACCAGGTAGGGTACATTTTTGGCGCTGAGGATGCGTTTCGCCACCTCCACCTGTCGCCCCGCCTCCATGGAACCCGCCGGCCCACCCACCAGGGGAAAGCCAATGGTCGAGACAATGGCATCCACCGCCACCGCCGCTGGCGACAGGGATAGGGTTTCCCGGTTGTCCTGCTGCCGCTGGGCGGTTTCGTAGGCGCTAGTCATCCAGTCTCGCACCGCCACATGGCCTTCCACCCCGTTGATGAAGATCGGCAGGGGCACCAGCTGGGCCTGCTCAAACTGGCGAATCAGCTGGGGAATGTAGGGCTGCTGGGTGATCACATGCTTGCGGTACAGTAGCAGGCCCACCACCGGCCAGCTCTGGGTGTGGGGATGGGTATGGTGGTACCAATCAAGGTACTGCTGGGGGGACTCAATGTAGCCAGCGTGGTCGGGATGCAGTAGCCCCATGTTGGGGGTTTCCACTGGCGGCGGAATCTGCCCCACGGTTAGCCCCAGGTAGGTTTCGGCTAGAAACCAGCATAGGGCGGCCACATTCTCGCTGCCCCCGGCATTCCAGTAGCCGTAGATGATTAGCCAGTGGCGCAAGTCCTGTACCTTTTTGACCGGTACATACTTCAGTAGCTTGGGGCCGGTTTTCAGAAAGCTCAAATAACCGGCCAGCTTGTCTTCTTCTCGCCCACTACTGAACTTGCTGAGAATAAACTTGACTGGCTTAGGCATACCCTTGGGTTGGTCCCCAATCACGAATTTGCCTAAGCGGGTAAGGCTCATCAGCTCTAGGGCTGATTCAAACACCAGACGAATGGGGACGGCCTGCAGGCGATCGCGCAGCCACAGGACTTGGTCATAGTCAAAGATCAGGCTGCAAAAGGCAACATCAGCTCCGTCTAGGGCCGCTGCCACCTGATCGGGGTGGGCGGTCAAATCGCGATCGCTAAACACCCAAATCTCTAGCTCAGGGCAGCGGGCCTGGGCCTGCTGGGCGGCTTGGCGATAGAGGTCGGCATTAAAAGACTCAAACCCAGCGATCAAAACAATGCGTTTCATAGCCTGCCCCTAAAGGTTGCCGCGTTACTTTGATCTTACACAGACAGCGATGCAGTCAGTTTGGTGAGCTTCTACACTAAACTTTAGATATGGATCAGTCATTTGAGGTAAGGGACTCGTAAGTTAATAACCTCTCAACGTCATTCCTGCGTAGGCGGGCATCGATTATGGGGTAACTGTTCTAGCGGGTACTTCATTGTGAGTCGCATTCCTAAGTTGTCTGCATCCTTAAAATCCCTAATGAGTAATAGTCAAGTATGTTCACGATTGAGCTGACATTGAAGCACACGGCGGTCCCCCTTTCGGTTCAGAAAAAAGCCAAGGATGATGCTGAAACCCTTTATAATTCGGTTACCCAGGCCTTAAGCAGCAACAGTGGTCAACTGCTTGAGCTCACCTGCGACCAGCAACCTCACAAGCGCATCCATGTCTTGGGCAGTGAAATTGCGGCGGTACAGATTTTTGAAAAAAGTGGCACGGCCACGGCCTCTGGTCGCCCACCTGGGTTCTTTGCCCTTAGTGGCGATCAATAAGTGAGCCATCGCAGAGAGATTAACCCTGTGTCAGATCACCATACAGCTGCTCCTAATCCTGACGCCATCAGGGTGACTGACTTGCAGTTTCAATGGCCATCTGGACAACCGGTTTTGCAGGGCTGTTCCTTAACAGTGCAGCCCGGTGAATTTTGTATGCTGTTAGGCGATAACGGTAGCGGCAAATCAACCTTACTGAAGATCTTAGGGGGGCTGTTGCAACCCCAGGCCGGTAGCTGGTTCATTGAGAAGCCAGTAGGGTTTGTGTTTCAAAACCCCGATCATCAACTAGTGATGCCGACGGTGGGGGCTGATGTAGCTTTTGGTCTGGTGGATGAACACTTGCCCTTGGCAGACATCCGCAACCGGGTGGATGATGCCCTGGCGGCGATTAATTTACTAGCCCTGAAGCGACGACCGATCTATGCCTTGAGCGGTGGTCAAAAACAGCGGGTAGCGATCGCGGGAGCGATCGCCCGTCATTGTCATGTGCTATTGCTGGATGAGCCCACGGCCCTGTTGGACCCCGACAGCCAGATTGACCTGGTGAAGCGGGTCCGCGATTTGGTCAAAGAACGAGGCCTAACCGCCCTGTGGGTGACCCATCGGCTGGTGGAACTCAATTACTGCGATCGGGCTTTTTTGCTGAGAGATGGCCGGGTCAGCGACGAAGGGGATCCTGAACGACTGAGAAACCTATTGCAAGGCAATCATGCTGCCTAGTATTGGCTGGCAGCAATGCGACCACTTTGACTTGAGGGTGTTGGGTTCTAGGTGCCAGGTACTAGGTGTCAGGTATCAGGTGCCAGGTATCAGGAATGGTTGGCCGACTCACGCCACAAAGGACTAGCTTAAGCAAGGGCTCAAACCTTTCAGCATGATTTGGGCATTCTCGGTAAGATTAACCAAATAGATCATTTCGTATCGTTACGGCAGCCCATCATTAATCTGACCCTACCCCTATGCCGCCATGGAAAACCCTAAATACATTGCTCGCTTGCTAGTAGATGGCTACAACATGGTTGGAGCCTGGCCTACCCTACTAAAGACTAAGCAACGCCACGGGTTTGACGCTGCTCGGCAAGAGTTGATTGAAATTTTGGTTAACTACAGTGCGCGCAAAGGGCTAGATACCTATTTAGTCTTTGATGCCCATGGGGTGCGATCGCCTAGTTCCCGTGATGTCATTACTCAAAATCTCTCGGTATGCTATACCGCCTTTGGCCAGACGGCCGATAGTTACATCGAAAGAATCTGCTCCCAATTCAGGCAGCGATCCGCCCGCAACCATCGCATTATTGTGGCCACCTCAGATCGGGCCCAGCAGTTGACTGTAGTAGGCTACGGGGCTGAATGGATGTCTGCCCGGCAGTTAGAGGGCGATATCCGCCTGATAACAGCCCAGGGGCAACGGCGACCCTATCGCAAAGCCAAGGTGGCTAACCGCTCTATCATGGGTGGCTTAGACGAAGAGGCACAGGCCAAGCTAATCAAGCTACGGTTTGGTTTGCACTAGCTACCCTGCCCCACACATCGTTCGCCAAGAGCACGGGTCGAAGCGTTGCCCGTCCAAACAATCCACCCCAAAAATCCACGGTCTGAAGGCTGAACTCAGCCTAACTCAGGGGGCTAGCCCATCGTTTGAAGAAAATAATCGCTGCAGCAAGCAAAAGGGGTTGTCAAGACGACATACTTATCGCTAATATGAATCTCGCACTTGATCCTCAGTAGCTCAGTGGTAGAGCGGTCGGCTGTTAACCGATTGGTCGTAGGTTCGAATCCTACCTGGGGAGTTTTACACGAACAAAATGAGCTTGTTAGTCCTTGTTAGTCAAGGTATTCTCGCCAGAGGCCATCCTCGGGACTGCCAAGGCAGCTTCTCTCTGACTCCACAGCAGTTTGTGGATAGCTTCGACTGCCGTAACACCGCCCACAGCGAAAGGCAGAAGCATAACCCCTGCCCTGCTCATGCAGCGACCCCAGGCCATGTCCTGAGCGGTACATGATTTGATTCGGGGGTATACAACTAGGATTTGTCATAACTTGTTTAAGTGGGCCGTAGAGCTATGCTTGTGCACAGCAGAATGAATTGGGACGCCTGTTGTGAAAAGGATACGCTGATCTAGCTGATCTAGAGGATCCTAACCAACCCGGCATCTGCAATGCCAAACTCACGATCGCCATAGGTCGGCCACTCTAAAGGAAAGCTTAAACTGCGGCACCCCACTCCACTGGTTACTAAAACTTGTCGCGTCTTCTTTATAATTTATTTAGGAATTGTATTATTCCGACATTACCCTTTACACAAGGATGCTAGGCTACTCATAGCTCGTACGCTTGTGCGCTGACGTCAGGGCATCCCCGACGATTTTGTCTCAAGCTATTAGGGTTGCAGTAGAGT
>SLIY01000362.1 GCA_007135385.1 Leptolyngbyaceae cyanobacterium CSSed165cm_216 | reverse complement strand
TGATGCGGCAGGCGGTGCGCAAGATTATGACCTTGGTTAACCAGCTACTTGACTGGCTGCGGCTGGAATCTGACCAACTGCCGCTGCATCTAGAAGCCCTTGACTTAGAGGCCTTTATCACTGATCTGGTACCGAGTTTTTTGGCCACCAAAAGCGAGGAACTGGTGGTGGCCGAGTGGCCCCAACAGTTTAATATTCACCGCCGGGTCACACCGCCAGTGATTATGGCGGATGCTCTCCGTTTGCGCCAGAGTCTGCATTATGCCCTCGACAGCCTGATGCAACAGGGTTTTGAGCCCCGATGCCTGGAGGTCGATGATTGGGGTCGATGGCTTGGTCTTACCCTGGTGGGCCAAAGCCCAGCCCCAGATCCAGCGGCCCAGCTATTTCAGACACCCCCCTCATCAGAACCCAAACTGGTTGCGCCTGATGCCCTAGACGCTCTGGGGTTGACCTTGGCTCAGCGTCTGGTTCAGCTCCATGGGGGTGACCTGTGTGAATTGGTACTCCCAGACGAGAAACATCTCACCTTGCTGCTGCCCATGGCCGAGCAACCGTCACGCTCAGCTCAGCCTGATCGTCCGGCTACGGTGCTGGTGGGAGTCGTAGGTCAGCAACCCCAGCTGATTGCCCAGGCGCACCAGGGCTTGCAGGACAGCCGCTATCGCCTGATATCTACCCCTAATCTGAGTCGTTGGGCAGGCTTGCAACAACGACTGCATCTGGCTGGGGTCATTCTCTGTGAAGCTATCCTGGCTGTGGAGGGGGCTGCTGCTGACCAGACTATAGGCCTGCCCTGGGGGTTAGGGGCTGACTGCAGACCGCAAGGGGTCGTAGTACTAGGATCTGAAAACATCACCCTTTGGCACGGTATACCCGCGATGGTGCTACCGCCCCAGGGTTGTGCCCCAAAGTTAAAGGCGGCCCTCGATGATTTAATTGGGGTTACGTCTTGGCCAGCGGCGGTAGCCCAACCACCGGGGTTGACCCTGCTGCTGTTGAGTGTTGATACCCTAGGCCGGCCAACGGATCGGCTATCCACTAACTTGCAAGCTTGGCTGCAACATTACCACTGCCGCCTATTACAGGTTGACAATCTCACCCAGGCCAGCATTCTCAGCCGGGTTTGGCAACCCGATGGGATTATTTTGGCAGGGGCGGGAACCTTAGAGGTTGACTATCTTCAAGCCTTGGCTCAATACCCTGAGTTGGCCTCCCTCCCCCTGGTGACCTTGGCGGATGTGGCTCAGCCACCGTTGGCCTCTGACCTGGGATTGCGGTTTGTGCCCTGCGCTCAGGTGGTTGAGCAACCGCCCCAGTTGGGGAGCTTGGCCCTAATTCGGGCGGTGGTGGCTGCCCGCCAGACCGGTTAGAGGCCTTTAAAGAGAGGATGAAAACCCAATTAGTGAGTGGACTAATTCTCAAGAATTTTGGGCACATTAAGGCCATTGCTCGGGCTGTGTAAGCTGCTGACTACTGCTCTCACCATGAATAACGCTGAGGCCTGTGACTTGGGTTCACAAACCGCTCATCCAGCACGATTATCCTGCTTGGCGCTGTCAGACTTAATCCGTCGTCTGACCCGAGTGATGGCCACCACCTCAGACTGGTCAACTAGCCTAGACATGGTCGTTAAACTAGTGGGGCAGTCCTTGGGCGCGATCGCAGGGGGAGTCTGGCACCAGCCTTGCGACCCTAAGAATCCTGGCCCTGGCAGCGGCCTGATCTATGGCCCCCTAGCTACACAGAACCCCACTGTAGGTGATTTCATCGCCACCGCCTGGGGCCAAACCACCTGGCAGTGGTCATGGATAGCTCCAGATGCCCCTCATGGACCTCAATCCGGGGTATATTCTGGTTTAACCTTGCCCCTCGATCAGCCGGAACGGTTAGCTCTGCTAGCCTGGTTTTTTACCGTCCCCCCCGACTTATCTGCCGATCACCAGCGCCAAATTGCCACCCTTTTTGCCCACCTTAACGATCTCTGTTGCCTCAAACAAACTAGCCTTGCCTTGGGACAGCAGCAGCGACGATATCAAAGCCTGATTGATGTCCTGCCCGGTATTGCCTTTCAGGCTAATCCTGATGCCGATTGGTCCATGCGCTACTTGAGCGCGGGTTGTAAACCATTGACAGGCTACGAGGCAGAGGAATTGGTGGTGGAGGGACACTCAACCCCAGGTGGGGCGATCTCCTATAACCAGGTGATGCACCCAGAGGATCGGGCAACGGTGTTTGCCAGTATTCAGCGGGCCGTCGACACAGGTCAATCCTATGGGGTGGAGTATCGGATTATTACACGCCAGGGAGATATCAAGTGGGTCTGGGAGAAAGGGTCGGCAACGGTGGATGACCAGGGCCAAATTCAGCGCCTGGAAGGATTTATTAGCGACATTACCTCATTAAAGCTATCTGAAGCAGCCCTGCGTCAAGTTGAGCAAGCCCTCAAAACGCGGGAGCAATACCTCAGTACCCTAGCCGAAATTCAGCGCCAGTTAATTGTTAGTCAGTGGGATTGGGATAGTAGCCAGGTGCAGCATATCTTCGCTGCCCTGGGGCGGATTTCTGGGGCTAGCCGGGTTTACTATTACGAGCTGTTTAGCGATGGTGACGGGGCTCCCCTGATTCGGCAACGGGTGGAATGGTCAGCTCCCGGCATTTCACCCACCACAGATAAGCGCCTCCAGGTGATTCCAGTCGTGCCGCTATTTAGTGATTGGCTCGACCAAGTGCAAGCCCAGGGCAGCCTCAACTGTACAGCCCATGACTTTACGGTGGCCCAGCGACAAATGTTGGCAGCCCCGCCCAGCAATGTTCAGTCCATCCTGTTGCTACCCCTGATGGTTAGAGGTCACATGCAGGGCGTCATGGGCTTTAGCAACTGTCTTGCTCCCCAACTGTGGGAACGCTCCGAAGTCGAGCTATTGCGGGTAGCGACCGCCGACATGGGCCTAGCGATCGAACGTCAGCAAGTGGAACGTTCCCTTAAACGGACAGAGCAAAAATACCGCAGCATCTTTGAGAATGCCGTGGAAGGTATTTTTCAAAGTACGCCAGAAGGGCAGTATTTGACCGTCAACCCCATGCTGGCCCGAATTTATGGCTACGACTCCCCCAGGGAGTTGATTCAAACCCTCGCCGATATCAACCGGCAGCTCTATGTTCAGCCTAACCGCCGTCTCGATTTTGTGACCCAAATGCAGCAAGTTGGGTCAGTTTTAGGGTTTGAGTCCCAGGTCTATCGTAAAGATGGTCAAGTGATTTGGATCTCAGAATCTGCCCGGGCTATCTACAGCGATCGCGGTGAAATTATCGCCTATGAAGGCACCGTAGAAGACATCACCGAGCGCAAGCAGAGAGAAGCCGCTATCCTGCGTCAAGATCAGCTCTTGCAGGGGGTAGCCCAGGCTAGTCAGTGCCTACTGACCACGGCCGACTTTAACGACGCCATTTCCCAGGTGTTACAGACCCTAGGGCAGGCCGCCACAGCCGACCGTGCCTACATTTATCAGCAGCACCCCCACCTAGCCACTGGGGAACCGGCCATGAGCATGAAATATGAATGGACCCGCGATGGTATTGCGCCCAGTATTGACCAGCCCCATTGGCAAAATCAGTCGTTTAGACAGCTAGGGGTAGAACGATGGTACCAGGCCTTTCTGGTGGGCC
>SLIY01000438.1 GCA_007135385.1 Leptolyngbyaceae cyanobacterium CSSed165cm_216 | reverse complement strand
TGACCCAAACCTTATCTTGTATGGCGTAGCAGCAGTCGGTGTTGTGCTCTTCAAAGGTGGCGAGTCCCTGGGCCTGAAATCGCGCGATCGCCGCGTTTACGGCCGCCGGACTATCCACCTGAATCCCCAGGTGAGACAAGGTACCTCGGTCAACCACTGTGTCGCTGGCATTGAGGGTGAGGTTAAGGCCGGGGTTATCCAGGTCAAACTTGGCATAGTCGGGCTTGTACTTGACAGGGGCTAGATCAAACAGCGCCTGGTAAAAAGCGACAGAGCGCGGTAGGTCAGTAACCTGGAGGGCGATGTGGGTTTTGAACTTAGTCATGGGCCTTCCTTTTATATTTCTAGAATTGTCGAATTTTAGAGCATGAACCATCCCCTGGTTTTGGGCCGGGTAGCCGCTAGACCCTGCTAGGGTCGTCACAACAGGCAGGGCGGAGCTCGCCGTCCTCCAGCACCAGCACTGAATTGCGGGTGCAGCACTCCTCATAGAGGAAGGCCATCAGCTGCCCTAGGGTATCCGATCGCACGCTATACCAAATCCACTGCCGATCTTTGGTCGATTCTATGACGCCCACCTGGCGTAGTTTGTCCAGATGGTGAGACAGGGTAGCGGGGGCAATCCCCAACTCCCGCTGAATTTCCCCTGCGGGTAGCCCGTCAGGATAGGCGGCCAACAGCAATCGAACGATCCTGAGCCGCGAAGGTTGACCTAAAGCGGCGAAAGTGGCGGCAATAGCCTCAACGGTTTTGGCCGTTGTGGCTGAGGATGAGGCCTGTATTTCCATGTTTATAGAATTGCCGAATTACTTGGCTTTGTCAAGGGTGAGACTTGACTCAATAGTTTGCCGTAGGCCGTAAACTTGGATTGTTAGTTAGGGTTAGGGTCGGCGATGCACGCATTAGAAGGCCTGATTATTTATCTGGCAGACTCTCTACGCATTGTGCTGGAGGGCATTGCCGTCCTGTGTATTCTGACTGGACTGGTAACTACCTTGCAGTTGGCAGTTCGGCAGCGTTGGAAGCGATCGCGGCAGGGGCTGAAATCTTTCTGGGATCCAGAACTGTCTTTGGCCAGAATTCGATTGAACTTTGGGGTTTGGCTGTCCATGGCCTTGGAATTTCAGCTGGGGGCCGATATCGTTAATACCAGCGTTGCCCCCTCGTTGGAGGCGTTGGGCAAACTGGCGTTGCTAGCGGTGATTCGGACATTTCTGAACTTCTTCTTGGCCCGGGAAATAACCGCAGAGCGCAACACCCTCAACCACGCCCGCAAGGCGGTTGCGGAAAATGCTGAGCCCTAGTTTAGACAGGCATAAGGCAGCTTCCCACTAACCCCGCTGGGGTGAGCACAACGTGGAAAAAACACATTGAGAATCTGGCATCCACCGGGCATGTTGTCCGGGTGGCACCTTTCCGTTGGGTCCAGGACGGCAACAGTTATGCTGGTGCCCCGTTGGGCCGACAGTTATGCTGGTTCCCCTGGTCGTAGGCCGGAGGCTGTATTTCTGCCCGGCAGTACGAGTGGTCCACCCATCCTCATTTGCCAATTAGCCCTTAGCAAACTGATCCGTGGCATCCAGCAGGGCTTTGGTGATACCCGGTTCCATGGCAGAGTGACCCGCGTTTTGGACCATGACAAACTTAGCCTCGGGCCAAGCCCGGTGGAGTTCCCAGGCGGTGGCGGCCGGGCAGACAACATCGTAACGCCCCTGCACAATCACCCCAGGGATATGGCGGATGCGGTCCACCTGGCGTAGCAGTTGGTCATCCTGTTCAAAAAAGCCGCCATTGATAAAGTAGTGGCATTCGATCCGCGCAAAGGCCAGGGCAAACTCATCTTCGCCAAAATAGGCCATCAGATCTGGGTCTTGAATCAGTTTGCTGGTGCTGGCTTCCCAGACTGACCAGGCTTGGGCGGCGGCTAGTCGAATGGCGGCATCCTCACTGGTCAGGCGGCGGTAATAGGCGGCAATTAGGTCGTGACGTTCATCCATCGGAATGGGTGCCAAGTAGTGTTCCCAGGCATCGGGGTAGAGGTAGCTGGCCCCCTCTTGATAAAACCAGCGAATTTCCCGCTGCCGCAGGGTAAAAATACCGCGCAAAATCAGGCCAGCACAGCGATCGGGGTAGGTTTGGGCATAGGCTAGGGCCAGGGTGCTGCCCCAGCTGCCGCCAAATACAGTCCAGCGATCGATACCCAGGTGGGCTCGAATTTTTTCTATATCATTGACCAATGCCCAGGTGGTGTTGTCCTGCAATTCGGCGTGAGGCCGACTGCGGCCACAGCCCCGCTGGTCAAATAAAATTACCCGCCAGGCTTGGGGGTCAAAAAACTGGCGATACACTGGATTAATGCCGCCCCCCGGTCCACCATGGAGAAAAACCACTGGCTTCCCCTGGGAATTGCCGACCTCCTCTAGGTAAAGCTGATGGCGCTCCGAGACAGGCAGATATTCGGTGTGATAAGGATCGATCGGAGGATAAAGCTGATGCATAGAACGATGGGGATAGGCATGGCACATAGTCTCCCAGTGTAAGGCCTGAATTCATCACCCATGTCCCTCTTCTGGAGGGGCCGGGGCCTCGGACCCAGGCGCTAAATCCATCCCAGGGGCTGACTTTAGCGCCTGGGCCTGGGCTTTACCACGCGCCACTCTCCTGTTTCAGGATCCCGCTGGCTGATGAATGGGTTTGTTTTCAGGGGTTTTTGACAGGGAGTAGCCATGAACGTAGCGTCCTTACGCGTTATGGTCATGGTAATAATTGACACATAGGCTACGGGTGACCCAAGCCCCGTAACCAGCGTGATTAAGGCGCCTGGCCATTGTGATCAAGATCACAATGGCCAGGCGCTAAGCCAGAAGGCTCCCGTGTACACATATCTCTTCTTGGGCCAAATACCCGCTATGATCCCTCCAAACGCAACCTATTAGGATTCGTCAATAAAGCCCCCCTTGAGAAAAGGGGGCAGTCTTTCCAGGACGGGGATCTGAGGTGGAAATAACCCACCTATTTCCGTCAGCGCAAACCCTAGGTCTCCTTTCCGCCCTCCTTCCTCCATCCTCCGCCCTCCGCCCTCCTGTACCTAGCTCAGCGAAAAACTTTAGGGAGAACGCTGCGGTTTGCGTTTTTTGCGCTAATATCCACATGACATCAGCGGAATATATGAGCAAGCCTGGGCACCGTGGCCAGGATAGGTTTATGTTGTCTTGCACCCATGCTCAGTCGGTAGGGATCACGCTCAGTTTCCCTGCAGCTGACGGGGTCGTTTGGTGAGATATTGGGCAGGAGGCGTGATGGAAAAGCAATATCAGTTAAGTCGATCAATCGGCAGTTGTAATGCCCTGAGGACCGTCCTGGGGATCGCTGGGATCGCCCTGACCACCGGGCTGTTGGTCAGGGGGCAGGCGATCGCTCAAAACTTCGATGCCGTTCCCCCATTACCCGCTGGAGCGGTGCCGTTACCCGGTACTGGGCAACAGCCCTCCAACGGGCAGCAATACGTTGTGGTGGTTAACGGTAACAGTGCGGCCCTGCTGGACCAGGTGCGGATGGTGGAACCAACGGCCTTCGTGAGCACATTTCAGGGGCGATCGGTGATCCAGGCTGGGCGCTTTAACCAATCCAGCAATGCTCAACAGCGCCTGGCAGAGCTCAATGCTTTGGG
>SLIY01000101.1 GCA_007135385.1 Leptolyngbyaceae cyanobacterium CSSed165cm_216 | reverse complement strand
GCCCTCCGGGCACCCCGCCCAAGGAGGGGACGAGCAGTTTTGCTTTATTGAGGCAACCTCGCTGAAGACAAAAGGCTGTTGCAAAGCACTTACCCTAATTTTTAGCCTTGACAGGCCACTAGGCTCTCAATGTGTTCCTTCCACTTTGTGCTTACCCCACAGGAGTTAGTGGATAGCTGCCTTCTGTGCCTTCTGCCTTCTCTCCTAGTCGTTGTTCATCATGATTTGAAGAACCACCAGGCGGCGCATGGCCACTTCTTCCGGGCTGGGTTCCTGGACAGACTCCTGCACCTCAGCGGCGGTTATCAGCACCCCAGCAATCAGCCCCAGCATTAGCGCCACATTGCGAATAATCAGATAGCAGGGAAGGCAATGACGTTGTTTTTTCATAGAATCAGCAAGCACCAGGTGATTTGGAGAAATCCCCACCATCACCTTAGAGAAAAATCCTAAGACAACAATATGACCAAGACCATCTGAGACTCTCCCTCTAATAGGTTACAAGGTCATTGTTCCTCTATCTGTATCTGATTATTCGATTTATAGCGGTTCTCATTCGGATAAGGTACAGGTCAACTGCTCCAGTCTATGAGTTTCAAGGTTCCCCTCAGTCGAAGCGTACCTCATGCGTTTAGGAGCCGCTATAACCGTAATGCTAGAAAAATTAACGATAACGATTGATAACGGCTAATTCAGTACTCCGTATTTCTCCTAGAACGCTGGTACAGAAACCCGGTTTCTTGGCCAGACAGCAGATTATGTCGCTAGAGCAGCGACGAAGAAACCGGGTTTTCAGCCATGCTGAACCGATGCTCTAGTACTCTGAGGTAAAAATAACCCACCTATTGTCATCAGCACAAACCTTTATGTAGAGTGGGATTCCCTTTCTGCCTGCTACGCGCGGACAAAGCCCTACTGCCTTCTGCCTTTCTCCCTACGGCAAGGGCTGTACCCGGTGGGGGGGCCAAAAAATTTTATAGGCATTACCTAAAATCGAAGCTTGGGGCAAGAATCCCCAAACGTGAGAGTCGTTACTGGCGTTGCGGTTATCCCCCAGCACAACACATTCCCCGGGGGGAACGGTGGCTGGCCCCCACTGATAGGTGGGGGGCTCGGCAATGTAGGGCTCATACAGGGGGGTACCATCTATCCACACCTGTCCGTCGCGCACTTCTACCCGTTGCCCCGGTACAGCCACCACCCGCTTAATCCATAAATCGCTGGGGCTAGCTGTCGGCACCCGGGCCAGGACGGCTGGGGGAGGATAGAACACCACCAGTTCCCCTACCGCAGGCTGATAACGAGGGGAACGGCGCCGGACAAACAGGCGATCGCCCACCTCTAAGGTCGGCACCATAGACTGGCTGGGAATAACCGTTTGCTCCACAGCCTGGTAGACCAGGGCGGGCGCCGAAGTGATCAGCAGTCGGGTCACCACTAGGGCCACCAGCAGCGCCTTGAGCATGGGCCACTGGGTTCGTTTGCCGGGGGTGGCGCGATAGGCTAAACCACAGGCGGCCGCCCAAATCAAGGGCGGTAGAGGCAACAGGACTGGATAAAAATTGGCGGCGTAGGACGTGACAATGCCTAGGAGCAGCAGCCCACCCCCCAACAGCGCCTTTTGCAAAAACAGATGCCCTAACCCCGGCAAAATTTGCGAGAGAAACACCGGGTACCAGGGATCGGTAGACCGATAGCTGAGGGGGCTAAAGTCCTCTAGGGTGATGCCCCGTTTCGCTTCCCGATGGCTATCCCACAGGGTGGCGATGTAAAGCCCCCCCAGGGGCAGTAGGGTGAGGAGTCCCCTTAGGGTGTTGCCCTGGGGGGCAAAAATAGACCAGACGATAAAGCCCATGAGCCCCAGGTGACTGCACAGCAAAAACCACCCTCGGGCGATCGCCCCATCGTACAGCTGCCCCACCCCTGGTAGGACCACTGACCAATTCACCGCCAACCAGGGACTCTTTTCCGGCTTTTGCCTCGCCCCCAGCCTGGGTGGCCCATGGCCGCTGCTTCGCCCCATACCTAGCCTCTGCCGTAGCGCTGCACAGCGTAGTGGTGGGCCTCCAATTCTTCGCGATCGCCCAGGGCGGGTAGGGTCAAAGCATCATCGCCGTATTTACGCCGTAACGCCAGCCAGATTAAGTAGTCGGCAAAATGGGGATTTTTGGGTAGCAGTGACCCGTGCATATAGCTGCCAAACACATTGCGGTAGCGGGCCCCTTCATACTCGGCTGTGGCATTATTGCCAAAGCCAGTAATGGTTTTAGCCAGGGGGGTAACCCCTTCCCCCAGATAGGTTTGCCCAGAATGGTTTTCAAACCCCACCAGGGTGCGGGGGATGGGCTTGGGAGCCGCATACATGGTAGTCATTTCAGTATGGATAGTCGAGCTTAGCTCTACCACCAGGTTGCCAATGCAACGTTGCTTCACCTCGGTGCCAGGAGCCTTAGTTCTGACATTAATAATGCCCAGACCTGGGGTCTCTTCCCCATTGCCCATTAAAAAGGTGTGGCCCATCAGCTGGTAGCCGCCGCAGACCCCCAAGAACACCGTCCCCGCCCCGGTATCAGCCTGAATAGCATCAGCTTTGAGCTGGTGAAAGTCGTCCACCACCGCCACCTGGTCGTTGTCTTGGCCACCCCCCATAAAATAGAGGTCGGTGTGGCCGGGGGTGGGGCGATCACCCATGGTCAGCGACTGCACCGTACAGTCAATGCCCATCCACTGGCAGCGCCGTTTGAGCACAATTAAATTACCCGTGTCCCCATAGAGATTCAGATGGTCGGGGTACAGGTGGGTCAAGGTCAAGGCGTAGGGCATAGTAGGGAAAGGCAGAAAGCGGAAGGATGAAGGCAGAGGGCAGAAGGCAGTAGGGCTTTGTCCGCGCGTAGCAGGCAGAAAAAGAATCCTGTGCCTCGTGGAGGTTTGTGCTGACGGACATTGTTGATTTATATCTGCCCGACAGGGGGCTACCCCCAGGACAGCTTAAACAATATCCAGGGTCTTACCCATCAGCTTGCGAAACTCTAGCATGGCGGTATAGGTGGGCATTACAAAAATAGTCTCCCCAGCCGCGGCGGTGTCAAAGGAGCGAGCGAGCGCTTCACGAATCGGTTCTAGGGTGAGAATTGGCTCTGGGGGCGGTGTATCCAGCGCATATTTGAGCCGCACCGCCATATCTTTAGCTCGAATGCCGGTACACAGAATCCAGTCGATCTGGGCCTGGTTCAGCCGTTCCAACTCGCTATCCCACAGCCAGGAGACATCCTTACCATCGGCGGTGTTGTCGTTAATCGCCAACACTAGCTTCAGGGCAGGAATGGCCTTCAGTAACTCCAGGCTGAGGCTAAAACTGGCCGGATTTTTCACCAGCAACAGCCGGTAGTGGACCTGTTTAGCCCCCACCTGTTTAGTCAGAATCTCGCCTCGGCCAAAGGCTGGTTTAAAAGTTTGCAGCCCAGTCAAGGCAGTGTCATCGGCCACCCCCAGCAGCTTGGCCATGGCGATCGCCATCAGGGCATTATAGACATGAAAAAAGCCTGGGGATGCCGTTCTCACCTGGGGCATCTCGACCGCTTCAGCCAGGGTGCCATGGATGGCAAAGTCAGTGGTCAGATCGGGGTTAATCCGAATCTGGCTAGCCTCCAGCCCTGCCTCCTGCGGCTGACGTTGGTGTAGGGCACCTTCGTAGGGTAAAAACTTGGCGTAGTCAGCCGCCAGCGACATAAAGTAAGTGCGATTACCCAAGCCATTGGTGAGCCGGGCTGTACGGGGGTCATCGCCATTCACCACCACCACCGCCTGGGGGCATTGAGCAATGCCATCGCGAATCAGTTTTTCGGTGCGATCGATTTCACCGTAGGCATCCAATTGGTCTCGATAGAGGTTAGTGACCGCAATGATCTGGGGCTGCAAGAGGGCCGCAATCCGGGGCAAGGTAGCTTCTTCCACCTCTAAGATGGCGTGGGTCACGTCGAGCCGCCCCCAGACATTGCTCTGCTTCAGCAGTTCGGACAAAATGCCCTGGCTAAGGTTGGCCCCGGCC
This sequence comes from Leptolyngbyaceae cyanobacterium CSSed165cm_216, assembly GCA_007135385.1. Classification (GTDB taxonomy): domain Bacteria; phylum Cyanobacteriota; class Cyanobacteriia; order Phormidesmidales; family Phormidesmidaceae; genus Nodosilinea. Next base: position 9,687 of record SLIY01000101.1, on the reverse strand, counting down.
TTATTCCGCAGCATCTTGACCCCCGGTACCCGACTCAGGGTAGCGCTGAGCATGGTTTGGGTGGTGGTTTTGCCGTTGGTTCCCGTAATTGCCACAATGATCGGGATTTGGCTAACCAGCGCACCGAGGGCAGAGGGAAAGTACTTACCCACCAGATAGCCAGGCAGTGCCGTGCCAGAGCCACGGCCCGATAGCTTCAGCACCCAGGTCAACAACTTCGCGAAAGCGACAATGGGAATCAGCAAGAGTTGGTTCATGGTAGGGCGACTCCCCCCAAACGCGCAGGATCTTCCGCAAAGCGTACCAGAGTCTAGCCTAGAAAGGCAGAAGGCAGATTTGACTTTGGCGGTCTTTGACAAACATAGGGTTTCTTTCTCCAAGCGGCTCGTTTTCTCGAAACCAGGTGCAGCCCATGACATCACCCAGATAGATGACTCAGAAGGCTTTGCTATGGCTAACCGTCTTGCTTAGGCTGGGCAATGGACCAGCCTAAGCAAGACGGCCTGTGGCCAACGTCTGTCGAAGGGGTGAAATAAGTTCGCCCCTTGTCCAGTCAATTCTCAATTCATCCGCTAGAATGGCCCCAAGCTTTAGGGTATTGGTCTAAGATTAGGGCGCAGATTTGGGGCCTAGGCCAAATGTCCCAATCAGCTCCTAGACCAAGGTTTTAGGGGAGTTAAGGGATACCTAAGGGAGAATTTTTAGAATTTTTGCTCCAAATTTGCAATTAGGGTCCATAATTAGCCCGTTTGTCGTTCCATTTACTTATTCGTCTTGTCTAGGTCTCCCATGACAGCTGTGCCGATGCCATCAGGGCCATCCCCTTCGTTTGAAAGCACTAGTACTGGCGGTCTACCCGATACGCCACCGGTTTTTGCGCTCAAGGAATTGGTGGCTCGCCTACAGCGAGAACAATATAAGATCCAGGACTTATTAAGCTCCTTGGGGTTTGCCCTCCGCAGCCTCAATAACCTGAATCAGTTCTTAGAGCTGATTCCCATGATTGCCAGCCGAGTGACCGATGCCGGCGGGGGAGCACTAGTCCTGTTTCGGGCCGATGGCCAGGTGCGCTTAGAACGGCTCCACTGCCAGAGCGAAGATCAATGTCAGGATGTGCGATCGGCCCTGGAGGCCGCCACTCGTCAGGTTACCGCTAGCTTTCAGCCCGCCCCCGAAAGTAGCGCCATGACCATGGCCCGCAATGCCATGTTATCCCTCGATCGCCAGGTGAATCGCTACCTGGGGGATGACTTTCAACTGTTTGGCACGGCGATCATTGTGCAAAATGTGGAGCGGGGTCGACTCTATGTATTTAGTCGAGATCCCGACTATGCCTGGACCGAGACCCGCCAGAAGCTGGTACGACTGGTGGCGGATCAGACCTCGGTGGCGATCGAAAATAATGAGCTGACGGTGGCCCTACGCAAAAAAGAGCGGCTGGACCGGGAGCTAGAGATTGGGGCTGAAATTCAATTACAACTGCTGCCTCGAGAATGTCCAGTAATTGAAGGGATGGATCTGGCCGCCAAATGTAAGACAGCCCACCGGGTAGGGGGCGACTACTATGACTTTATCCCGACCACCTTCGATCAACTGCGTCACCCCAGTGCTCCTCGCTCTGCCGCTGACCCCTGGAGTTTTGCCATTGGCGATGTGATGGGCAAAGGGGTACCCGCTGGGCTAATCATGACCATGATGCGGGGGCTATTGCGGGCAGAGGTGCTAAACGGCCATTCTCCGGCCCAGATTTTGCAGCACTTGAACTTTGTGATGCATGGGGATTTGGAGAATTCCAACCGTTTTGTCACCCTGTTCTATGCCGAATACAATCCCAAAACTCGGATTTTGGCCTATGGCAATGCGGCCCACAACCCGCCTTTTTTGTGGCAAGCGGCCACCAATACCATTACTCGCCTGGATACGGTCGGTATGTTGCTGGGACTAGATATGAGTACCCAGTACTACGAAGCTGAAATTGAACTGCAACCCGGGGATACGGTGGTGTTTTACACCGATGGCTTTACTGAAGCAGCCAATGCCCGAGGGGAACGGTTTGAAGAAGAAAATTTGGAGCGGGCGCTGCAATGGGCCTGCCGTAATTGCTCTACCGCCAACGATATTCTGAACTACACCTTTGATTTACTGGATCGGTTCATTGGCGGCGATCGCAGCAATGATGATGACATGACCCTAGTGGTGATGCGGGTGAAGCCAGAGCTGCAACTGAAGCTGTTTGACCATTAACCTCAGTTCGGGGTGGGTCCCCTCTTGGGAGCGGTGCCCGCAGGGCGGGGTGGGTCAACTACTCCAGAATGTCAACGGCTATATGCGTTGATCTCCCTTACGGGCCTCAACTTACCCACCCCTACCGGCTGCGCCAAGCTCTCGCCTAGATCTGTCCCCCAGGGCAGATCGTCGACCACTGCTCCAAATTATCTCGGGATTGAATAAAGCCCCCCAACTCCCTCCGATAAGCGATCAGCCGCGCCCGGTCTGTGGAGTTCGGCGGTACCAGGGTGACTAAACGATCCACCGAGGCGGCGGCACAGGCCCAGTCATTGGCACCCACCGCCTCTGCCAGGGTTGTTTGCAGGCGGGCGATTTCTGCTTGTTTAGCCGCCTCAGCCCGCTGTTGGGCAATGTAGGTTTCCATATTGCGAATCGCGGCGGTGGCATAGCGATCGCCAGGGCGGACCGCTAACGCTCGCCGAAAGTTAATCAAGGCCGTGTGGTAATCCCTTCTTTCGGTGGCGTTATAGCCAGCCAGCATGGCTTGGGTATAGGTTTGGGCGGCATTTTGCTTGGTCTGAACGATTTCAGCCTCGATCTCAGGCTCCATCGCCAGACCCGGCTTAGCCAAGGCCGGTAGACGACCCAGTCCCAACTCCAGACTCATGCCGCTCAGCACCAGTCCCAAAACAATTTTGTGCAGACTAACCATAGGTCACACTACTCCCCACGTAGCCATGATGAGCTAATCTCAGCTCACCATGACCAGATCTCACTATACGACCGTCTAGGGTAGCGAATATTTGGCTTGACGCTGCACCAGGTTTACGGTTTATTACCCCCTGGGCTCTGGGGCCGCGGGGGTAGGACGGCTTTGGCGAGCAGTCAGCCAGCGAGACGTGAGGGAACCGGCAATCATCGCCACCACAAACAGCACCGGATTCCAATGACCCAGTACCAAAGAGGTAATCGCTGGACCAGGACAGTAACCGCCAATCCCCCAGCCAATACCAAACAAGACGGCACCCAGGATTAGCGGCTGATCGACATCCTGGCGGGTGGGCAAATAAAATTTGCCATTAAACAGGGGGTGGGGTCGCTTGAGAATCCACCGGAAGGTGACGACGGTTACCAACACGGCCCCACCCATGACAAAGGCCAGGGTGGGGTCCCAGTCACCCACCAAGTCGAGAAACCCAATCACCCGCTCGGGGTCAATCATTTGGGAATAGCCCAACCCCAAGCCAAAGATTAAACCAGCGATTAGGGCAACGATATGCTGCTGAGTTTTCATCGTGCGTTATTCCTTGAGACGTGCAAACTATCGGGTTTCTGAGGTTAAGCCAGCAGATGCCGGGTGATAAACACCGTGACGAAACCGGCCACCATAAAGCTGACAACCGCCACCAGCGATCGCCCCGACAACCGCCCTAGCCCACAAACCCCATGCCCACTGGTACAACCGTTACCCATGCGGGTGCCAAAACCCACTAAAAAGCCAGCCACAATCATGGTCAACGGGGCAAATCCATAGGTCGGTGTGGGCTGGGGAGCTAAACCATATTCATAAAGCAACCCGCCCCCCAGCAGGCCAATCAAAAATAACCAACGCCAAACCTCAGCCGCCGTAAATGTGATCGCCCCATTGACCATGCCGCTGATGCCAGCAATCCGGCCATTACCAGCCAGCAGCAGCGTGGCGCTAAGACCAATTAACCCGCCACCCAGCAGGCCATACCACCATTCCACTTGCATAGCAGCCTCTTTAATCAACTGCTTAACAATATAGCAATATAAGCCCCCCCGTGATCGCATTACCCAGTATTAGCCTAGATAACTCAACCCACAAATTAGGCCGTTCAGGCTGAGCAAAATGGCTTTGAAGTCACTGAAATCCGTTAGGGTTAGTCTACTTCGTCAGTAGCTGGTGGTGGTTCCACCGGGGGCGGCGGCGCCACTGGCGGTGGAGCAACTGGTGGTGGAGCAGCGGGAGTTGCTGGTTCCGGCGTGGGGGTTGCCGGCTCTGGGAATGCACTACCCTGGCTGGACGGTGGGGTGGATACTGGGGCAGGTTCTGTAGCCGGAGTAGGAGATGGTTCTGCAGCTGGCTCCGGCGCAGCAGATGCAGGGGTTGGGGGTGCTGGCGGCTCTGCCAGAGGGGGCTGCTCAGCCTCTGCTGCCGAGGGCTGCGGCCCAGGGGTCGCCGCGGCCGGGGGTGGTTCTGAGGTTTCGGCGGCCGGGGGTGGAGTAGGTACTTCCACAGACAGACGTTCCCCTCGGCGGCGGGCATCGCGATGGCGGTGAGACCCCTCGATGGTGAGGTCGTACTCAATCGGCACGCTGGTGGCCCCACCAGCAATGGGCTGAAAGCGAGAACTTCTGGCCGCCTGGATCGCCGCCTGGTCAATGGCAGCATTACCGCTGGAGCGGGTTAGGGTGACACTGCGCACGCTGCCATCGGGGTTGATGTCGACGCTGACCATCGGCTGGCCCTCCACCCTGGCGTCCAGAGCACTCTGAGGATAGTTAGGGCGCACACAATTTAGACAAGTCACCCCCTGCCCTTGGCCACTGCCGCTGGTATTCGAGGGGGCGGCGGCTACCCCGGTGTCGTTGCCCACAGGGGCATCGGGGACATTACCAGCACCGGCAGTGGTCGATGGACTGGGATCCACCTCAGCCGCAGTAGAGTTCCCCTGCTCCTGAGCCTCACGCAGCCGTTGCAACAGGTCGCGCAGACGTTCAGCCTGGGGTTCCGCTGGAGCTTCGTTCAGCTCGGCGGCGATCGCGTCTAAATCCAACTCCTCTGGCGTCTCCTCGGCAACCTCGGAGGCCTCCTCCTCTGCAACGTCAGGGCTTTCCGCGTCCACGACTGACTCTTCTAGGTCTGACTCAGCCTGGGTATCTGGCTCAGGGGTATCTGGTGTCACCGATTCCACCGGGGGCTGGGCCGGGGTGGGTGGAGCCACTACGGCAGCAGGCCGAGGCGGGGCGCTGGCCGCAGCGGGAGCCGGGGCGTGAGTCTGGGTGCTGAGTTCGGTGGGCGGCTCAGGGTCAGGCAAAACCTCTGGCTGCTCGGGTATGGCCTCGGTGATAATCAGCTCAATGGGTGACAGCTCGTCGATGGCGGTCTGCCAGAGGTTGAACTGGCTGAGGCTGAGGGCCAACCCGTGCACGCCCAGGGAACCTAGCAGCCCCCACAGCAAAATCTTGCGGAGCTTTTGCTGCTCCTGTTGATGTTGTTGACGACAAATGTCAGAAAGGCTCATGCGCGATCGCCCAGGGATGGTAGAAATCTGCTCTGTTCATCTTACATAATTAACAGTTTTTTTCATTAAGCCCAGCTATCCACTTAGGCCCGTCAGGGGATCAGGTACGGGGCAGCAAAATCCCGATATTTGGGGATCTAATTCGGGCCTGTCGAGCATTATAGGCGATCGCGATAGCTCACTGCCCCTGGGTGATAACACCAGAAATATAGGCTGACTGCCCCCATCCCCCCCTCCCCCCTTGACAACAGCCGACAAATCAGGGTGAATGTTTTTGACAGTAATTTTCAATAAAGTTTAGGTTATGGGTACCATTTTTGCGGCCGGGGGCATTGTCATGTGGCCGCTGCTGGGGTTTTCTATCCTAGCGATCGCCCTGATCATCGAGCGTTCTCTATTCTGGTTCCGCATCAACCGCCGTCAACGCCCGGTGATGCAAGACATTTTGCGCACCTACCGCCAAGCGCCCATGGACCTATACCCCAAGCTGCGGCAGAACGTGAACTTACCCATGGTTCGCATTTTTTTAGAAGCCCTGGAAATTGAAGGTGCTAGCCCCAAGCAGTTTCACCTGGCCCTAGCCAGCGCCATGCAGGCGGAACTGCCCCAACTACGCCGCTTCAGCACGGTGTTTGCCACCATCATCAGCGTCGCCCCCCTGCTGGGGCTGCTGGGCACCATCCTCGGCCTAATTCGCTCCTTTGCCGCCCTGCAACTGGGCGATCTGAGTGCTAACACCGGGGCCGTAACCGGCGGCATTAGCGAAGCCTTGGTTTCCACCGCCGCTGGCCTAGTCGTCGCCATCGGCACCCTGATCTTCGCCAACCTGTTTCGCGGCCTCTACAAACGCCAAATCGCGCTGATTCAAGAGTACGGCGGCCAGTTGGAGATTTTGTATGAGACCCACTACGAACGGCAAAGTCAGTTTAAGGAAGAGACGTTTGTCAAGTAGGTGAACAGAGTTTTGAATGTTGAGTTCTCTCAGTAGAGCCTTAATTCAAAACTCAACATTTCTCCTCCGGAGACGCTACGCGAACAAAACTCAACATTCAAAACTCCCCCACTCCCATGCCCTACCTCCCCGAAGAACCCGAAGACGACTTTGAACTTAACATCGTGCCGATGATCGATGTGATCTTCGCAATTTTGACGTTTTTCATTATCTCTAGTCTGTTTTTGACCCGCTCTGAGTCACTGCCCGTGAACCTGCCCCAGGCCGCCAGTGCCGAACTGCAAGAACGCACCCGGATTGCGGTCTCGGTAGACGAGTCCGGGGAGATTGCTCTAAATCAGAATGCGATCGCCCTGGAAGATCTGCAAACTGGAGTACAGGAGCTGATGGTAGACACTCAGGAGTCAATAGTGGTGATCAACGCCGATGCAGCGGTAAGTCATGGACGTGTGGTGGCGGTGATGGATGAGCTGCGCCAAATTGAAGGAGCGACGTTGGGGATTGCGACACGGCAGCCGGAATGAGGGGATATGGGGACGGTGAGCGGTACACGGTGTACGGCAAACCGTGAACCGTAAACCCCAAACCGCAAACCGTAAACCGCAAACCTTACTTACACCCCAAAACCCGCTACCCTAAACCCTAAACCCTGAATTCAAACTCTGAACCCATGAAAGATCTGAACATCCAAGCCACAACCGAACTGTTAAACCAGATTATGGAATTTGAACTGTCGGGGGTGGTGCGCTACACCCACTACTCTTTAATGGTGACCGGCCCTAATCGCATTCCGATTGTGGGCTTTTTCAAGGCCCAGGCAAGTGAGTCCCTGCTGCATGCCCAAGAGGCAGGGGAGATTATCACAGGTCTGGAAGGCCATCCCAGCCAACGCATTGCCCCCATTGAAGAGACCCATCGCCATGCGGTGACGGATTTATTGAAAGAAAGCCTCAACCATGAGCAAAAGGCGCTGGAGATGTATAAGCAACTACTCGGCCTGGTGGAGGATGCCTCCATTTACTTAGAAGAATACACCCGCACCAAGATTGGCCAGGAGGAGTTGCACAACCTGGAAATTAAGAAAATGCTGCGGGACTTTAGTGGATGAAGACGCTGACACGACCGCCAGTGCAGCCGGTACGGCCCGCCCAGCAGCCGTACCGGTTACCGTTGGCCCTGGGATGCTTGCTGTTGGGATTGGCCCTGGTGGTAGGGCTGTCGCTGACCCAGGGATCGGTGGCGATGACAGGGCCGGAGCTGTGGACGGCACTGCTGCGCCAGGGCAATCCTACCTACCAGGTGGTGCTGTGGGATTTGCGCCTGCCCCGGTTGCTGGCGACGTTGCTGGTGGGGGCCTCTCTGGGAGTCTCAGGGGCGCTACTGCAGGGCATGCTGCGCAACGGGTTGGCCAGTCCTTTTTTGCTGGGCATTTCCTCGGGGGCTGGCCTGGTGGTGGTGGTGGTAATTACCCTGGGGATCTGGCAGGTGTGGGTGCCCCTGGGAGCCTGGCTGGGGGCGATCGCCACCACGGCACTAGTCTACCTACTGGCCTACGGGCGTGGCGGGCTATCCATTGAGCGGCTGATCCTGAGTGGTGTGGCCTTTAGCTCATTGTTTGGGGCCGTTCAGTCCCTACTCCTGCTGATGTCGCGAGATGGGCGGATTCAGGCGGCCCTCAACTGGCTGATCGGCAGCTTCAATGGTCGAGGCTGGACCGAGGTGCGGTTGGTGGGGCCGGGGCTAGTGGTGGCGATCGCCGCAAGCTGCCTGCTGGCCCGCCAGGTGAATTTGCTGAATCTGGGCGATGATCTGGCGGTGGGGTTGGGCACTTCGTTGCTGCGATCGCGTTTGATGATTGGCGCTGCCGCCACCTTTCTGGCGGCCGGGTCTGTCAGCATTGCCGGACTGGTGGGGTTTGTGGGGCTAATGGTACCCCACGGGGTTCGGCTGCTGGTGGGCACCGACTACCGCCTGGTGCTACCGTTTTCGGCCCTGGGGGGTGCCCTGGTGCTGTCAGCCGCTGACCTGGTGGCCCGCTCTGGCCCGGTGGAGCTGCCGGTGGGAGTGGTGACCGCGTTTTTGGGGGCACCGGTGTTCATCTGGCTGTTGTCTCGCCGTCGTCGAGTTGCAGGAGGCCGCTGAGATGCCCTTAGAATCTCGCAATTTAATCGGCGGCTACGGCCAGCAGCCGATTGTGCAGCAGGTCAACCTGGCGGTGGAGCCAGGGGAGTGGCTCTGCCTGGTGGGGGCCAACGGCTCCGGCAAGTCCACCCTGCTGCGGCTACTCAGCCGAGTACTGAAGCCCCAGGGCGGGGCGGTGCTCTTGGCTGGACGCGAGATCCACAGCCTTTCCCCGACGCAGGTGGCCCGCCAACTGGCCTTGCTGCCCCAGCAGCAAACCCTGCCCGACGGATTAACGGTACAGCAGTTGGTCAGCCTGGGGCGATCGCCCCACCAGCCCTGGTGGCAGTGGGATCTGGATGCTGAAGGCCAGCATCAGGTGGCCCAAGCGCTGGAATGGACGGAAATTACCCAGTATCGCGATCGCCCCGTCACTGAACTCTCTGGTGGCGAGCGCCAACGAGCCTTTTTGGCCCTGGCCCTGGCTCAGGATCCCCAAGTGCTGCTATTGGATGAACCCACCACGTTCTTAGATATTCACTACCAGTTACAACTGCTGGAACTGCTGAAGCGGCTAAACCGGGAGCGATCGCTTTCGATCATCACGGTGCTGCACGACATTAATTTGGCGGCAAGGTACTGCGATCGCATGGCCATGCTGCGCCAGGGCTGCCTGTGGGCGATCGGCCCGTCCCACCAGGTGCTCACCCCTGAGAACCTGCGCCAGGTGTTTCAGGTAGAGGTAGAGATTTTCTCGACTCCCTTCGGTCAGCAAGTGTTTCCTGTCGCCGCCAGCGACATCCCCCTGGCCGTCACCTAACCTTTTAGCTTCCCTTTTCCCCCATAACCCCCCATAACTTTTTGATTCCTGTATGAGGAGTGTGATGATGCTTAAGCAATTTTTATTGAGAATTTTTCTCACTTATACTGCCACACTATTGCTAGTAGTACTTTGGGATGCGGCCTCCGCAAGGTCTATGGAGCCTGAAAAGCCTGGTATCAGGCGAGAGACAAGCGAAATACCCGACTTACCTGATGACGACTCTTCTCATCAAACCAGTTCCGAATCCCTCGCTCCCCAGTCTCTCGCCACCGATGATGCCGTCATTGAGGATC
>SLIY01000444.1 GCA_007135385.1 Leptolyngbyaceae cyanobacterium CSSed165cm_216 | reverse complement strand
CCTAGGTGACCTGCTCGAGCCAAGCTTGCTGCCGGGGGAATTTCGATTTCCCCCGGTCCCCCTCGACCAGGGCCGTTCCGCCGCCCTGGACCCAACGGAAAGGTGCCCCCAGAACAACATGTCCAGTGGATGCTAGGCTCTCAATGGGTTTCTTCCACCTTCTGCTCACCCCAGCGGGGTTAGTGGGAAGCTGCCTTCTGCCTTCTGCCTTCTACCTTCTACCTTCTGCCCTCTGCCTCCTTGCCTTACCCCTTCACCTTGCCAAAGCGGCGATCGCGCTGTTGGTAAGCCGCGATCGCCTGGTGAAACTCCGAAGTATCAAAGTCAGGCCACAGGGTATCAGTGACATAAATTTCAGCATAGGCCAGCTGCCACAGCAAAAAATTACTGATGCGCATTTCGCCGCTAGTGCGAATCAACAAATCAGGGTCATGGGTACCCGCGGTATACAGGTGGCGGCCAAACACATCTTCAGTGATATCGTCAGGGCTCATCTCCCCCTGTTGCACCCGAGCTGCGATCGCCCGACAGGCCTGAACAATTTCCTGACGCCCCCCATAGTTAGTCGCCACCGTAAACTCAATGCCATGGTTACCTTGGGTCTGGGTGACCGCCTGATAGATTTCGTTCTGCAGCGACTTGGGTAGCGCTTCCAGGTTACCCACAAACCGAATCCGCACATTCTCCTCCATCATTTCCAGGAGTTCTTGGCGCAGCACCCGCTCAAACAGGGTCATCAGAAAATCCACCTCTTCCACCGGGCGACCCCAGTTTTCAGTAGAAAAAGCATAGGCTGTGAGCGCCCCAATCCCCCAGTCGCGGCAACAACGCAGCAGCGTCTTTAGAGTATCTACCCCCCGCCGATGGCCCATAATTCGAGGCAGTCCTCGACGTTTGGCCCAGCGGCCATTGCCATCCATAATCACCGCAACATGCTGGGGCAGGCGATCGGGCTTGAGATCAGCGGGCAAAGCATAACGTACGACAGGCTTAGTGGTCATTTTTTCTCCCGAGGAGCCGAGGAGGGTAAGCGAAACAAGCGAAGCAGAAAAGCAATCACCTGACTGGCGAGCCGCCGCCCTAAGGTGCGCAGCTGTGGTGCAACCGCCTCCCGATCTGCGGTTTTAGAAAACTTAGATCGCAGAATACTGCGCAAGCGGCTACTGGTCAAAGGCCGGTCTAGGATACCTCGTTCTGCTAACGATATCGAACCCGTTTCTTCAGATACCACAACACAAACACAATGCTCCACCCGTTCCGTAATTCCCATCGCCGCTCGGTGGCGCGTACCCAACTGGCGAGACGCCACCCGCTCTGAGATGGGCAAAATCACCCCCGCGGCCACAATCCGTGATCCCCGTATCAACATGGCACCATCATGCAGTAAGGTACTGGTTTGAAAAATCGTCTGAATCAGTTCCTTAGACACCTCTGCATTTAACCGCACTCCAGGTACCGTGAAGTCACGCTCATCGATAGGTTTATCAATTTCTAAAATTAGTAGCGCCCCAGTCCGGTTTTGAGAGAGCTCCTTCACCGCAGCTGCAATTTCGTCGATCACATTGTCAGGCTGCGGCATTGCCTCGCGGGACGGATTCAGCAGTTCCCATACCCGCCCTTGCCCAAGTAGCTCTAACAGTCGGCGGAACTCGCCCTGCAGCATAAACGCCATGGCCACAGCCGACCCGATCACCAGCTTATCCAGCACAAACCCCAGTAGCGCTAAGCCCATGAACTTGCTGAGGGCTGCCGCCAACATCAGGAAAATCAACCCCCGCACCATCCACAGGGTGCGACGATCGCCAATAATCACCAGCACCACATAGCTCAGTAGCAGCACTAGAACAACGTCTAGGGCTTGGAGCACGACCCTAACCCTATCTAGGTTTAACAGCCATTGCTCCCAGAGATAGTTCATGCAGTGTTAGAAAGTAGGCCCACTGGGCTTGTCAAACAGTGGCGGCGGCGTAGCCCCAAACCACCCCCTTCACCTTAACTCTGCAGGGCCCAAGCAACTGGGCCAAGCGAACTAAGGGCAAGACTGCGACGGGCTTCCAGGCGTCAGTCTCTGATGGAATCAGGGACTGATGATCGCAAGCTTTCAGGCAAACAGTCTTGACGCAATAAGTCAGCCAGGGTTTCCCGGCGAATGATCACGGTGGCGTCCCCATTGTGCACCAAGACGGCCCCAGGGCGAGGAACCCGGTTATAGTTGGACGCCATGCTGTAATTGTAGGCACCCGTGCCAGCCATGATCACCACATCGTCAGTGCGCAGCACCGGCAGGAGGGCATCCTTGATTAGGATATCGCCTGATTCACAGTGTTTCCCAGCCAAGGTGACTGTCTCCGTACAAGCAGCGCCCATCCGATTACCCACCAGGGCCCGGTATACCGACTGATAGGTAATTGGCCGGGGGTTGTCAGACATCCCCCCATCCACGGCCACATAGGTGCGAATGCCTGGAATCACCTTTTGGCTGCCCACCCGGTAAGCCGTCACACAAGCGGGACCCACCAGCGATCGCCCTGGCTCGCACAGGAGGCGGGGCAACGGAATCTGGTGGGCGTTACAAGCCGCGACCACACTGTCACAGACGGTTTTCACCCAGGTGTCAATGCTCGGGGGATCGTCTGCTTCGGTATAGCGAATACCCAGGCCACCCCCCACATCTAACTCGGTCAGCGTCAGCCCATAGCGCTGGGCGGTGACCACCCACTGCGCCATCACTCCGCCCAGATCAGCATGGGGATTTAGCTCAAAAATCTGGGACCCAATGTGGGCATGGACGCCTAAACAATTCAGTTGAGGCTGGCTAGCCAGAAACTCAAACACTGGCTCGATCTGATCAGGGTCAAAGCCAAATTTGCTGTCCAAATGACCCGTGCGAATGTAGTCGTGGGTGTGGCACTCAATGCCAGGGGTGACCCGCAGCAAAATGGATACTGGTTTACCCTGCTGGGTCACCATTTCCCCTAGGGACTTCAGCTCTAACCAGTTATCCACCACCACCCGACAGCCCACATCCAAGGCTAGGGCCAGTTCCGCAGCCGATTTGTTATTGCCATGGAAATAAATCGTGTCTGGATTCACCCCGGCGGTGGTCGCTGTCAGCAGTTCCCCCCCCGAAACCACATCAACCCCCAACCCTTCCGCTGCCACGATCGCACAAATGGCCAGACAGTTCCAGGCTTTAGAGGCATACAGGACGAGGGATTCCCCAGGATAGTAATCAGCAAACCCTTGCCGATACTGGCGACAGGCGGTTCGCAGGGTATGCTCATCCAGAATGTACAGCGGTGAGCCATATTGCTCAACCAGGTCAACCACATCACAGCCCCCTACCGCCAGGTGATCGGCGGCCGTGACGGCGGCGGTCAGGGGCAAAAGCTGTTGATTTGGGGATAAGTCGTCGCCCTCGGCGACAGCAGGCAAATACTGGCAACTGCTCACAGCAGCACGATCGACTGAAGAAGGGGTAGAAACCATCAGAATGCTTTGTGGAGAGGAGATAGGGACGGCATAAACGCTCGGCAGATCCCCGGCCCTAGAACCAGCAGCCCTAAGCCAGAGCCAACCGCACTAAACACCACGGGACAACCACCAGGACAGATCAAGGTAAATGGGCCAAGATCTCCAGTGTACAATTAAGCACTGTGTCAACTTTCATGACCATGGGCCAACTTTGCTGCCATCCACCGACCGCCGATCAGATTCCGGCCCTGGTGGATTTAGATTTGCGTGCCCTTGGGGGACTGTGGTCAGCAGATGGCTATGGTCGAGAACTGGAAAGCCCCAACAGTTGCATGTTAGTGCTTACCCAACATCATAAACGTCTGAGGCCAGGAATTCTATCGAGGCCACCGATGGCCAAACCAGACGTGGATGATAATATTATCGGCCTGGGTTGCTACTGGGCTATTCTCGATGAGGCCCATTTAACCGTCCTGGCGATAGATCCCCATTATCAGCGGCGGGGGTTGGGGCAATGGCTGCTGATCCATTTATTAGAAGACGCCTGCCACCGTCGGCCAACCCAAGCCGATGATCACCAACTAACTCGTGCCACCCTAGAGGTCCGCCCCTCTAACAGCCGTGCCGTCGCGCTTTACACCGGCTTCGGGTTTGAACCCCTCGGCCATCGCCGTCACTATTATCCCGATGGGGAAGATGCTCTGATTCTCTGGCAAAATTCTCTTAAAACCAGAGAATTCCAGGAATTACTGGCGTTTAAGCGAAGCACAGTCAAGCAGCGACTTAATGCTCAAGGATGGCAGATATCCGCTCAAAAACAGGCGGTAAACCACCCCTAAAGCCCACCATTTAACCAATATTTAAGTTGAGAAAATTAACATCCTTGTTGACTCAATCCCATAACAACTCCTGATCCCAACCTGCATTGATGTTTCTGCGGCGGGCCGAGCGATGCTTAGAAAATCGGCTGTTTAGTAGGTCACAACCGGCAATTTTCCCTGTGCTAGAATTTCTCTATCCGGCACGCACCAGGTGATAAATACCGTCATGTTTGAACGCTTCACAGAAAAAGCTATCAAAGTCATCATGCTGGCTCAGGAGGAAGCTCGTCGGCTGGGTCATAACTTCGTCGGCACTGAGCAAATTCTCTTAGGGTTGATTGGAGAAGGTACCGGCGTAGCCGCCAAGGTCTTGAAATCCATGGGCGTCAATCTTAAAGATGCGCGCATTGAGGTGGAAAAGATTATTGGTCGAGGCTCTGGCTTCGTGGCCGTCGAGATTCCGTTTACCCCCCGAGCTAAGCGGGTGCTTGAACTTTCCCTGGAAGAAGCTCGCCAACTGGGTCATAACTACATTGGCACTGAGCACCTACTTCTGGGATTAATCCGCGAAGGCGAGGGGGTCGCGGCCCGAGTGCTCGAGAATTTAGGGGTTGACCTCTCCAAGGTTCGGACCCAGGTGATCCGCATGCTAGGTGAAACGGCCGAGGTATCTGCAGGCGGCGGTCAAGGACGAACCAAGACCCCCACCCTGGACGAGTTTGGCTCCAATCTCACCCAGATGGCCTCTGACGGTAAATTAGATCCAGTCGTAGGGCGTCAAAAAGAGATTGAACGGGTGATTCAAATCTTGGGACGGCGTACCAAGAATAATCCTGTGCTGATTGGCGAACCAGGGGTCGGTAAGACAGCGATCGCCGAAGGGTTAGCCCAGCGCATCGGTCATGGTGATGTACCGGATATTTTGGAAGATCGCCGGGTGGTCACCCTTGACATTGGCCTGTTGGTGGCTGGAACCAAGTACCGGGGCGAGTTTGAAGAGCGCCTGAAGAAGATCATGGATGAAATCCGCTCTGCCGGAAATGTGATTCTAGTGATCGACGAAGTGCATACGCTAATTGGGGCGGGAGCAGCCGAAGGGGCTATCGACGCCGCCAATATCCTCAAACCGGCCCTAGCCCGGGGTGAGCTTCAGTGTATTGGGGCTACCACCCTAGATGAATATCGCAAGCACATTGAGCGGGATGCAGCCTTAGAGCGACGGTTCCAGCCGGTGATGGTGGGCGAGCCCAGCGTAGATGAAACCATCGAGATTTTGCACGGTCTGCGCGATCGCTATGAACAGCACCACAAGCTAAAAATCTCTGACGATGCTTTGGATGCAGCGGCTAAGTTATCTGATCGGTACATTTCCGATCGCTTTCTGCCCGATAAGGCGATCGACTTAGTTGACGAAGCGGGTTCGCGGGTCCGGCTGATTAACTCTCAGTTGCCCCCGGCGGCCAAGGAGTTAGATCGAGAGCTGCGGCAGGTGTTGAAGGATAAAGATAACGCCGTCCGCTCCCAGGACTTTGACAAGGCTGGGGAATTGCGCGATCGCGAAATGGAAATCAAAGCAGAAATTCGGGCGATCGCTCAGAACAAAGCCAGCGAAGATGCTGGCGGTGAAGACCAGCCCGTTGTCAGTGAAGAGGACATCGCCCATATTGTGGCCTCTTGGACCGGCGTACCGGTCAGCAAGCTGACTGAATCTGAGTCTGAAAAGCTGCTGCACATGGAAGATACCCTGCACCAGCGACTCATTGGCCAAGATGAGGCGGTGAGAGCCATTTCTCGGGCTATTCGTCGGGCTCGGGTGGGGCTCAAGAATCCTAACCGTCCCATTGCCAGCTTTGTCTTCTCTGGGCCTACAGGGGTGGGGAAAACTGAGTTGGCCAAGTCTCTGGCCTCCTACTTCTTCGGTTCCGAAGAATCGATGATTCGTTTGGATATGTCCGAGTTTATGGAGCGCCACACCGTCTCCAAGCTGATTGGTTCACCCCCAGGATACGTTGGCTACAACGAGGGTGGTCAGTTGACTGAAGCGGTGCGTCGTCGCCCCTACACCGTGGTCCTGTTCGATGAAATCGAAAAGGCTCACCCCGACGTCTTCAACATGCTGCTGCAAATTCTAGAAGACGGCCGCCTGACCGATGCCAAAGGTCGTACAGTGGACTTCAAAAACACCCTGCTGATTATGACCTCTAACATCGGCTCTAAGGTGATTGAGAAGGGTGGCGGTGGTCTTGGCTTCGAGTTCGAGCAAGACCAGGCAGAATCCCAATACAACCGCATCCGGTCCCTGGTGAACGAAGAACTGAAGCAGTACTTCCGCCCTGAGTTCCTCAACCGTCTAGACGAAATCATCGTCTTCCGGCAACTCACCAAGGATGAGGTCAAGCAGATTTCCGATATCCTGCTACGGGAGGTGTTCGCTCGGCTGACCGAGAAGAACATCCATCTGGAGGTGACGGAGCGCTTCAAAGAGCGGCTGGTGGAAGAGGGCTACAATCCTAGCTACGGTGCTAGACCCCTACGCCGCGCTATTATGCGCCTGCTAGAAGACACCCTGGCCGAGGAAATCCTTTCCGGTCGGTTAGGAGATGGTGATACGGCCACCGTTGATGTCGACGACAGTGGCAAAGTCACTATCCAAGCGGAACAGCGGCGAGAGCTAATTTCGGCCGAGAGCTAGTCTCAGTCACTGACTCTGTTAGTTCAGACAGGAAGGGATGGAGAGTTTTCTCCATCCCTTTTTTGCAAGCTCCCAGCAACCCATCTGCTTGTACTCTAAAATACCGATACAGATCCCAGGGTTCTTAAGTTGATGATCCAAAGTTCATGGCCCATCAACTTAAGAACCCTGGGATCTTGAGCACCGATGCTCTAGGCCGCCTGGGGCGTCTCTTGCCACAGCTGTGTTGTCTGGCGCAGGCTGCGGTAGTCGCCATTGCCGATAATCAAGTGATCTAACACCGGAATAGATAAAATCTGAGCCCCTTGCAGCAGTTGCTGGGTCAATGATAGATCCTCTGGGCTAGGGTCTAGGTTACCGCTGGGGTGATTGTGAGCCACAATGCAACGCACCGCCCCATGGCGAATCACCTCTTTAAAAATTTCCCGAGGATGGGCCAAGGTTTCGGTAGCCGTGCCAATGGTAATCACCTTCGTGCCCAACAACCGGTGGCGGATATCCAGCAAAACCACCGCAAATCGCTCTTGAGATTGCCACATCAGGTCATGGCTTAGGGCTGCCGCCGCGATCGCCGGATCGTCGATAATCGTTTTTTCAGGCGGAATCGCTTGTAAAACCCGCTTACCTAACTCAATGGCCGCTAAGATTGTAGTGGCCTTAGCTGGACCCACCCCAGAAATCTGAGTCAGGTCGTGGGCTGTGACATCTCTGAGAGCACTGAGGGGATCGCGCTGGTTCTGGCCCATTTGCTGCAGAATCAGTTGACCTAACCCCACGGCAGAGAGCTTCCCCGGCCCCTGCCCCGTGCCTAGCAAAATGGCCAGTAGCTCTGCCGTCGAGAGGCTTTTAGCCCCAGAAGACAACAATCGCTCCCGGGGGCGATCGCTTTCCGGCATATCGGTCATGCGCACGTGGTAAGTCATTTCAGCATCCTTAACGGTGGGCTGCTTGGCCATTTTTGCTTGGCCCATCTTTGCTTGATTTAGTAAGCCCATCCTTGCCACTCAATAACACGTTTATCCGTTAACTGCCCTACTGTCTCTATTGCTATGTCTGTTATCCCCCCAGTTCCATCCCAGGATCAACTGTCCACCATCCGCCAGCGACTGAATCGCTTTAGTTGCCTCACAATCCCACCTCAGCTCACTCCGGCAGAAATCGACCAGGTCAAAACCGACTTGCAATGTTTCAACGAGTGGTCTGAGTATCAAACCTTAGGCATTTGTGCTGACTCGTTAATTGCAGGGAAAACCGCTATGGAAAGCTTCTTAGCGGCGTTGGGGGTGACCATCGACCTTGATTTGCCCGCACGCCAGGGTCCGATTTACCTCAAGTTCAACACTCTGAAGGGCGCTTGGTACCTAGATGATTACAGCGGCCATGCTCGGGGCGTCCTGATTACCTTCCACACCACTGAACCAGACATGGCTGAATTGGTCGGCACCTACGGGCCACTGCCGTTAGAGCTGTTCGCAGCCTGAGGTCCAGGGCATGCCCGCAACCAGCTGCCAGCCCATAACGTCAGAGAACAAAATGCCCCGCCTTGATAAGCGGGGCTACCCTTAAAACCAGTGAGGGGGCGATCGCCGACACCATCGCCAATGCCTAGTGCAGCGTCAAGACTAAAAATTAGGGCTCGCTCCCTTTGGGAGCCACTTTGTGTTTCATGTCGCTTGCGAAACGACAGGCTCAGCCCGAACCGTCCTGTTGACGATCGCCCTGTTCCTGTTCCCGCAGCGGCTCCGGGGGAGCAACTTGTCGTTGGCGTCAGCCTCCCCAGAGGGGAAAGGGCTTCAAGGACACCTGCAGCCCTAAAATTTAGTCTTAACAGATCACTAACGACCAATCCCCAGGTATTGAAAGCCAGCTCGCATGATCGCTTCGCGATCGAGGAAGTTGCGGCCATCAATCATGATCGGGCTATTCATGCGCCCTGCCATGGCAGCGTAGTCCAACGCTTGAAACTGGTGCCAATCGGTCACCAAAACCAACGCATCACAGCCGTCGGCCAAATGGGCGGGGTCAGTTTCCACAATCACCCCACTGAGGCCATGGCGTAAGCCACTTTGGGACACAATCGGATCATAGGCTTTGACCTTGGCCCCTAACCGATTCAGTTGCTCAATCAAAATCAACGAGGGGGCATCGCGCATGTCATCGGTGTCAGGCTTAAAGGTCAACCCTAGCAGGCCAACCGTTTTACCTTTGAGGATTTTCAGCACCTGCTGTAGTTTTTCCAGGGTGATTTGCCGCTGCCGCTCATTCACGGTAACCGCTGATTTTAGCAACTGGGCGTCATAGCCGTAATCATCCGCAGTGTGGATTAACGCTGACACATCCTTAGGGAAACAAGACCCACCCCAGCCAATGCCAGCTTGTAAGAACTTCTTGCCAATTCGAGAATCTAGACCAATGCCTGCAGCGACTTGGGTGACATCAGCACCAACGCGATCGCAGATATTGGCCACCTCGTTGATAAAGCTAATTTTGGTGGCCAAGAAGGCATTCGAGGCATACTTCACCATTTCTGCCGAGCTCAGGTCAGTCACCAGCACCGGGACGGCCTCAGCTTCTGGGTTCTCGGAAAACTGGCGATCGACAATCGGTTGATAGAGTTCCTGCATCATAGCGATTGCCCTGGAACTATTGCTGCCCAAGACAATGCGATCGGGGTTAAAGGTATCGTAAACGGCGGACCCTTCCCGCAGGAATTCAGGGTTGCTAACCACATCAAAATCAGCGACCACTTCTGGGTGGGTGGTTTCTGGGACACCACCGGCTGGTACAGGTACTTGTTGACGCTCAGCAACCCCGTCTAACACAATCATTCGCACCCAATCCCCTGAGCCAATGGGTACTGTGGATTTATTAACGATCACCTTGTAGCCACCGTTCAGGTGACTGCCGATGCCCTTGGCCACGGCTTCTACATAACGGGTATCGCTTTCTCCAGTCGGTAGTGCTGGGGTACCCACAGCAATAAACAAAATATCCCCATGCTCAACCCCAGCCTTCAAGTCCGTCGAAAACTGGAGATGCCCCGCCGCCATAGAGGACTGCATAATCTCAGACAGCCCCGGTTCAAAAATGGGGGACTGCCCAGACTGCATCAACTTTACTTTTTCTGCATTGACATCAACACAAATAACATCGTGCCCCACATGGGCCAGGCAAACCCCAGTGACCAAGCCGACATAACCAGTACCGATAACACATACGCGCATAACTTATAAACCTCAATAGCGATAAAGGCTAATTCAACACCACTACAAGCATTAAAAAATGGGTGAGTTAGCAACAAATGACGTCAATGTAACTAAACAGACCAGTTTTATGCAATCTTTGAAAGCCTAACCAGCTTTAGCAACATTCGATTTGAGTCAGGATGCTGACCTGAAACCGATTGACAGCCTGAATTAGGCTATGAAAGCTCAGCACATTTGGAGCATTACCCAAGTTTTAAGGTACAAGATTTCCCATCAGGGTCGTCTAATCAAAAAACAGTCAAGGCTATGCATTAAGCTTGAGCAACAGACATTAGGGTTGTTTGAGAATTTTCAGTGGTGTCAGCTTTTTCTAGGCGATCTCGAAAATCCTGAATGGTCCACTCCAAGCCTTGGCGTAGGGGCACAGAGGGAGACCAGTTCAACAAGGTTTTGGCTCGAGTAATGTCAGGCTTGCGCCGTTGGGGGTCATCCTGAGGCAAGGGCTTATACACCAATTCAGCATCAGGATTAACCATGGCTTGTACCGTTTGAGCTAATTCTAATATGGTGTATTCGTCAGGGTTACCCAAATTGACAGGGCCAATGTAGTCACCATTCATCAACCGCATAAGTCCATCAACCAGATCTGACACATAGCAAAAACTACGGGTCTGGGAACCAGTGCCATAAATGGTTAAGGGAATTCCTTGTAGGGCCTGCACCACCAGGTTGCTGACCACCCGGCCATCGTTTTCTAACATCCGAGGGCCATAGGTATTGAAAATCCGGGCGACCCGAATATCCACATTGTTTTGCCGATGATAGTCAAATGCTAAGGTTTCTGCTACTCGCTTACCTTCGTCGTAGCAGCTGCGAATGCCAATGGGATTCACATTACCGCGATACTCTTCAGACTGGGGATGCACTTCCGGATCGCCATAGACCTCAGAGGTGGACGCCAGCAGGAACCGGGCTTTCACCCGCTTGGCTAACCCCAGCATATTCAGGGTGCCCATGACGTTGGTCTTAATGGTTTTAACCGGATTGTACTGATAATGTACTGGCGACGCCGGGCAGGCCAGGTGATAGACCTGATCGGCCTCTAGGCGAATAGGCTCGGTAATGTCGTGGCGAATCAGCTCAAAGTAGGGGTTACCCAGCCACTTTAGAATATTGCGCTTGTGGCCTGTGAAAAAATTATCCAGGCAGATTACTTCGTGACCTTCAGTCATTAAGCGATCAATTAAATGAGAGCCGATAAAACCAGCTCCACCTGTTACCAAAATTCTCATATAACTAAAACCATGACTATGTTTCTAAGCAATACAGCTTAACTGGCCCTAGTTTACTATCCTTAAAGAAAGATTTGTTTGGGCCAGTTCACCGATAGTTCAATTCTACATATCCGAACAAATCTTTATAAAGCTTGTTCGGCCAGTCCTGTTCACTCGCAGCCCGCTATGACGTCATCCGAGTTTCAACTTTTTGTCTATGGCACGCTGAAGCCAGGGGAGAGCGCCTTTGAACAATTCTGCCAACCCTTCACCACTGATCGGCAACCGGCGATCGCCCCTGGACGCCTATACCATCTGCCGTTAGGATACCCAGCCATGACCTTAGGGAGAGGTTGGGTGCAAGGCATCTTGCTAACTCTAAACGATACCGCTGCCCTCGCTACTCTAGATGCGTTTGAGGAGTATGACCCCGATACCCCTGAGGCCAGTGAGTATCAGCGACTCTGCTACAGCATTTACAATCTAGATCGTACCTTCCTGACCCAGGCATGGGTGTATACAATGTCACGCGATCAGATTGAGGCCCTGGGGGGGAAATGGCTGCCTGATGGCTATTGGAGTCAGGCCCAGTCATAATCTAGAGGTTGATATTTGTAGGGGTTTAACCCACCCCGCCCTGCGGGCACCCCGCCCAGGAGGGGACAGAGTTATCCCGCACTGAGGATATTTAGCTACAATGCTAAACCTGAAATTAAGAAGCCCAGCTAAGCTTAGCTGGGCTTTCTGGATTTAAAGCATCTAAGTCACTGTAAACAGCTTAGAAGCTAAAGGTCATCCGCAGAGCGCCGTAGAACCCAGTGTCGTCAGGACCACCCAGTTTAGCATCACCGTAGATCAGGGCAGGGGTCAGGGTAATGAACTGGCTCACAGGGATTTCGTAGTAGCCTTCAACAATCCAGGGGTTGTCGAGGTAGCCCGCCAGCTGAGGCAGTTGACCACCGTAAACACCAAACTGGCTACCTTCCATCAGGAAGTCGTTGAAGCCAAGGCCAGCAGTCCAGCTGAAGTCATCCCCACCGTTAAAGTCGGTCCAGGCGGCATGACCAGCCACAAAGAAACGACCAAAGTCGAGGTTCAATAGACCAGCGAAGGTGTCAGTGCGGCCAAAGGCACCACCGGCGAAGGCTTCAGAGTTGTCACTACCGACATAAGCGATAGCAGCGTTCAAGAAACCTTCAGGCAGGAAGCTGAGCTGAGCAATGTAGCTTTGACCTTGGGCAGCGGAAACACCAATGGCAGGGTTGGTGGCACCGCCAACATTGCTGGTGTTGTAGCCCAAGTCAAGAATGACGCTGTCGGTGAGGGCGAAGTTGAGACCGACACCAGCGGCATTACTGGTCACACCACCAGCGCTGTAGAAGGCAGGTAGACTAGGACCAGCCACAGCAGGGCCATCGTAAGGAACGATGGTGCTGGCCACCCAGTCGTCCCCAGCCAGACCCCTGGCTGACAGGGTGGCACTGACCCGGCTGCCCAGAGGGAAGCTGTAATAGAAGTTGGTGACATCGACATTAAACCCATCGCCTCCAGCATTAGCTAGGCCACCGATAGGATTTAAGAAACTGCCATCCCCAGCTTGGAGACGGATGCGCAGCAAATCTTCGCCAGTAAAGCTGGTGTCGAAGTTCAAGCGAGCTCGGGAAGCAACGCTGACGCTGTCTTCAACAAACTGAAGATCAGGATCGGCATTGTTGGTGGTGTTGAAGGTGTCGAAGGGAGCACCCAGGTGGAAGTCAGCTTGACCGCGTAGCTTGGTGGTGGTAGAGAACTGTTGCGCCCGCAGTTCGGCGGTTTCAGCTTCTAAAGCATCTACCCGACCGCGCAGGGTAGCCAGTTCAGCTTGAAATTCTTCTTGCAGGCGGCGAATGGTGGCCAGATCTTCAGGGTCGATACCGGCTTGGGAAATCAGCACGGCCATCACGTCCAAACAGGCGTTTAGACCAGCGGCAAACTCAAAACGAGTCATGCTGCGCTGACCCCGGAAGGTACGATCCGGATAACCTTGGATACAGCCGTAGTTTTCGACCAAGCTTTGCAGCGCCTGGAAGGCCCAGTCGGAGGGCAGCACGTCGGTCAACTCGGACACACTGGTAATTTGAGCCAGTTGTACAGGCTCTTGGTCAAAACTGACCACAGACTCAGAAGCAGATTCAGCGGCGATCGCAGTACCGGAAACGGCAAAAGCCGCACCCATGGCTGCTGGGACTGCCAGCAAAGATTTCCAAAGTAGCTTAGACATTAGTTTAGTCTCTCCTCACACCTTTCAAGAAGGTTAAACGTTTCCCAAACAATGAGGTCATCGGATGACCT
>SLIY01000071.1 GCA_007135385.1 Leptolyngbyaceae cyanobacterium CSSed165cm_216 | reverse complement strand
TGAGTTGATTGTTTTGTACGTCTGCACAGAAACCGCAGTATTTACGGAGAAAATCATAGGAAAACACTAGCATGCTCAATCAGGACGTAAAAGACTTTGACATCGGGTTTACACACGAAGACTTTGCCGCACTGCTGGATCAGTACGACTATCACTTCAACCCCGGGGATACTGTAACCGGAACCGTGTTTAGTCTTGAGCCCAGAGGCGCCCTGATTGATATCGGTGCAAAAACAGCTGCCTATCTCCCCATTCAGGAGATGTCTATCAACCGGGTAGACCATCCTGAAGAGGTACTGCGGTCTAACGAGAGCCGTGAATTCTTTATTCTGACTGACGAGAATGAAGATGGTCAGTTGACCCTCTCCATTCGTCGGATTGAATACATGCGGGCTTGGGAGCGGGTACGGCAGCTGCAACAGGAAGATGCTACCGTTCGCTCTGGCGTATTTGCCACCAACCGAGGTGGGGCCTTGGTCCGCATTGAAGGGTTGCGGGGCTTTATTCCTGGCTCTCACATCAGTACTCGCAAGCCTAAGGAAGATCTTGTGGGTGAAGATTTGCCATTGAAGTTTTTGGAAGTCGACGAAGAACGCAACCGTTTAGTCCTCAGCCATCGTCGGGCTTTGGTTGAACGCAAGATGAATGGCCTACAAGTGGGTGAAGTGGTGCTAGGGGCTGTACGGGGTCTTAAGCCCTACGGTGCCTTCATTGACATCGGCGGCGTGAGTGGCCTTCTGCACATTTCTGAAATTTCCCACGATCACATCAATACTCCCCATGATGTCTTTAACGTCAATGATGAAATCAAAGTGATGATCATTGACCTGGATGCGGAGCGGGGTCGCATATCCCTGTCCACTAAACAGCTTGAACCCGAGCCTGGGGATATGGTTAAAAATCCTGACTTAGTCTACGATAAAGCCGAGGAAATGGCTGCCAAGTATCGGGAGCAACTGCGTAAGCAAGCGGCTGAAAAGGCGGCTGAGCTTAACGGTGAGGTCTATGAGGAAGAAGTGGCCCTGGTGGCTGACTAGTGTATTCAGGTGGAGTTGAATCCTTGAGACCCTTAGGGGGCTGCTGAGACTGCTATCAAGGGGAGCATCAAGGTGTTAATAGCGAGAAAAGGTCATTGGACGTTTTCTCGCTTATTTTTTGGATGA
Source organism: Leptolyngbyaceae cyanobacterium CSSed165cm_216 (assembly GCA_007135385.1). Taxonomy (GTDB): domain Bacteria; phylum Cyanobacteriota; class Cyanobacteriia; order Phormidesmidales; family Phormidesmidaceae; genus Nodosilinea. Next base: position 2,548 of record SLIY01000071.1, on the reverse strand, counting down.
TCATGGCCCAAGTACGCTGCCAGCAGCAGCTCATTGCTCCTGTAGCTGCCATCATTTTCGATAAAGACGGCACTCTGGCTGACTCACGTGAATTCTTGCGGCAACTGGCGATCGCCCGGGCGGAAATGATTACCCAGTCGGTGGTCGGTAGCCTACCGCTATGGCCTAGCGCCCTCATCGAAATGTTGTTGGCCAGGGTTGGGGTCACAGCCGGGGGGCTAGACCCAGATGGGCTGATGGCCGTCGGCACCCGGCAGGCTAATGTTGACGCGGCTACAGCGGTGTTAACTCAGGCCGGATATCCGATGAACCAGGCCTTCGAGCTGGTGGTCCAAGCGTTTGTTCAGGTGGATCAGCAACGTCAGGGTAAAGCAGTCTCTACACCTCCCTATGGGGGAACTCAGGGGCTGTTGCAGCGACTCAAGCACAGTGTTATCCAGGTTGGTGTGCTGTCGTCGGATAGTAGTGCCTACGTCAAGGAATTTCTAGACCACTACGGCCTCACCCCTTGGGTGGACCAGTGGCAGGGAACCGATGCTGGCGATGCGCCGAAACCAGACCCTACACTGTTTTATGGCCTATGCGATCGCCTCCAGGTCATCCCCAGCCATACCATCATTGTGGGCGATAGCTGGGTTGATCGCAGCCTGGCGATCCATGGGGGAGCTATGTTCATTTCTGTTTCGGAGCCATGGGGGCGATCGCCAGTCCCCGGCGCGAATCTAGTGCTTCACAGCTGGGATGATTTACAGGTTGATGAGTCACCGGTTGATGATTGACAGGTTGTAGAGAGCTCAGGTTAGGCTCAAAGGGATGGAACCAGGAGGGTGAAGCCATGGTAGATTGGGCCTTCAAAGAATGGTCGGTGGCGGTAGCTGCGTTGCTCAACGGTGACACGGTACTGCTCATCCGTAAGGGTGGCATTCGAGAACATCAGGGCCAATTTTCTCTCACCGCTCAGCAGATGTTGCTGCTGCCTACCCTAGAACACCAAACCGCCGAGTTGTTAAAGCCGCAGTTTAAAGCTCTGCTGCCCTGCCATCCCGCCTCACCTACTAGGGAAACGGTCAGCTTTGAGGGCTGGGCCATGGTCACCCATGCCTTTTTGCTGGGACCAGGTGCCGACCTATCCCCCCTCTTGCCTTACCTCATTTGGAATCAGCGGTTTTTGCAGGAGCGTCTAAACTGGCAACCCCATCGCCCTATCTATGCCATGGTATTGCGGGCCTATCGGTTGCCTCATCCCTTAGTACTGCCCTGGCAAAAAAGCTACGGGGGCTGTCGGTCTTGGATTAACCTGGGGCAATCGGTGGCGGTAGAAGCCAGCCAGCCAGCGCTCTCAGAAAGGGACTATGGGCAGCGCGTTAAGGCTATTTTGGCGGCCTTACCAGAATCGGCAACAGCCCTACCGCTCAAGAACTTGACCGTGGATAGTCAAGTCAGCTATGGCACGGCAGGATTCACAGGCTAGAAATCATCTCTAAACCCGAATAATACCTAGGAGATGGATAAAGCTTTGGTAAATAGCCCAGGACTGAGGATTGTCTAATGATCGGAAACCCGCTTTAATGACGTCAGCCCAAGCGGGTTGCTTAGCTTAAATCAGCATTTTTGCCGACTCAGCTGGATTTATCCAACCTGTCAGGAAATCGTCACGCTCAGTTCTAACTCATCCATAGGAGTTCCTCCAGAATTGGCAAAATTCTGGAACTAAGGTCAGGGGTACTATCTACCAGATCGATCACACCCGATCAGCTCATGATTGCCATGGGCTGGGTCCAGCTTCTAGAGATGTCGTTAGCGATGGAATCGATGCGTTTATGGTCTCCTCACAGTCTTCCCAGCCCCGATTTAGGACGTCGCCCCTAGGTCAGTCTTCCCGCTCGCCATTATCTGGCCAACCCAAGGACGTTCCTTGGCTGTTAGACACGTTGTTTCATAATTTTGAATACGACTTAGAGCAGGTGGCAGAGGCGATTGATCCGATCTTGACCGCTCAAAACCACTGCTGCAATTCCCCTTGGTATTTGCAAGGAGTTGTCGTACAGGACCGAGCCTTTTTAAGCACTAACATTAATGACCGCCAGACCATTCAGCTAACCCTCTGTGATACCCGCTGGCTGTTGGGCAACAGTACCCAATGCACCGTTGCGGTTCCCCACCAAGAGGTAGCCCTTTGCCATGCGGCCATGAGTTTTGATCCAGAGCTAGGCTTTGGCATTACTGACTTGGACAGCCCATCTGGCACTTGGGTTAATCATTGCCGTCTCGCACCAATGCAGCCCTACTCCTTGAAAGATGGGGACTTAATTCAACTCGGCTCCATGCAGATTGAATTTTTACAAGAGACCTGTACTACTGATGTTGTCTATCCGGCGCATGGGTAGGACTAGTACAGCAAGGCAGAAGTAAGCAGGCCACAGGCAGAAGGGGAATTTCAGGCCACGCAAAGGTTGGCGTGGGTGCAGATATGTAGGTTATTTCTGCCTCCGGGTCCTAGGGCGATCGCTGATAGCGCATGCCTGGTAGTTGAATCACCACCCCCATC
>SLIY01000152.1 GCA_007135385.1 Leptolyngbyaceae cyanobacterium CSSed165cm_216 | reverse complement strand
TTCATGCTTCACGGCCACCCTCCACCCGATCTAAAACCCGGTTCCAGGCCCACCAGGGGTCTGGGTCCTGGGCCAGGGCGCGACCGGCTACGCTGCTGTAGTAGCCCACATGGCCCCCGTAGGGGGTGAGAATCAGCTCAAGGTTGGGGTTAGCCTGGGCGATCGCGGCTAAGTCGGGCACAATGTCAGGGGCAAACAGTGGGTCGTCAGCGGCATAGAGCACCAGAGTGGGCACCGTTAGATCAGCCATAAACGGTAGGGGGCTGCTGGCGGCGTAGTAATCTTCCACCGAGGCAAAGCCCAAGCGAGGAATCACCAACTCGTGGTCAAAAGCCCAAATGCTGTTAGCCCGCTGAATGGCGGCGAGGTCAAAGTGGTCGGGATGGGCCCGGTAGAGGCGCTGGGCTAGACGGTTGAGGGCCTTGGCGATCGCCCGTTCCAGATACCGACCGGTGGGATGGGCCATCAGGTACTGTAGCGATCGAATGGAATCGAGGCTGGGACAGAGCACCGCCACTCCGCCAATGTCGGCTGGGCTGAGGGGACTCTCAGCAGTGAGGGCCATGGCGGCTTTGCCCGCCCACAGGGCCAGCTGCCCACTGAGGGAATAGCCCATAAACCAATAGGGGGGCGGACAACCTAGGGCTTTAGCTGCCGCCGCCAGGGCGAGGTAATCTTCGCCTTCATAGATGCCATCGGAGGTCAAGGTGGGGGACAGGTCAGCGGTTTTGCCATGGGCCCGCCAGTCAAACAACACCACCCCGTAGCCCCGCTGGTAAGCTTTGCGGCCCAGGATGTGCAAAAACCATTGGTTATCTATATTGCCAGTAATGCCGTAGGTGGCAATGATGGTGCCCTTGGCCTGGGTTGGGGCGGCCCAGCGACCAAATAGGGGGACTCCTGCTTGGCCCGTGAAGATGTGGTCCTGGTAGGGAACTGGCGGTACGTCCAGGCTGTTCGACCAGGTGCGTCGAGCCACCTGGTCCACATACAAGGTCATGACCAGGCCATGTTTTAAGTACCAGGGGGGACGAAATTCGGGAAAATCAGCGGTAGCCATAAAGAACAACTACAGGGGGACTTCGGCAATGTCGGCCACGGCGGGCAGGGAGATCGGAGTGGGGGGCTGGTGGCGATCGCTAGAACGCTGACATCGCACCGCAAAGGGGCAAGTACGACAGAGACCTTGGGCTTCATCCACCTGGGGTAGGGGCTCGGCGGTGGCCATTAGGTGAGTCAAGCTCTGGGTAAGTCGTCTGAGGTCGCGATCGGTACGACGGTGTTCCGCCTCAGAATAGGGGATGGCAACACGACTGGGGGGGGAGTCTGCTAGGGACGTACCTTGGGGCTGCACAAACCAATAGTCCATCGATAGGCGATCGGGAGGAAGATCGGTGGTTTCAGCCAGCACATACAGGTACAGCCGAGTTTGCCATTCCTGGGCCAATTGCGCCTGCTGAGGGGGTTTTAAGTAAGTTTTCCAGTCGATAATTTGACCGTGCTGGGGGGTGACAATCCATAGGTCATAAACCACCGTCAGGCTATACCGATCATAGGGTAAGCTACGGCGGTGCTCGCTCTGCCGCAAACCAGGTTCAGGGTCAATAAATAGCTCCGGGGCGTGGGTGAGCAACCCCTCCACAGCCACTTTCAGATGGGGATCTTGCTCTAGCAGGGGGCCAACGGCCAAGCCCAAATCCCGCTGTTGCATAATCTGGTGAAACTGAGTGCCCCACCGCTGCCGCTGGAGGATATCGGGGTCCGCAGGGGCGATCAGCCGATCGAGGTAGGTGTACTGAAACCGGCGGGGGCAGAGCTCTAGCAGTTTTAGATGACCTTGGGTGAGGGTGGTAGGGGACATGGGGGGGTGATGGAGTGATGGAGTGGGGGAGTGTAGACGCGATAGCGGCTTCCCGCAGGGTAGGGGTGATGGAGTGGGGGAGTGATGGGGAGTGGGGGAGTTTTGTTCGCGTAGCGTCTCCGGAGGAGAAATGTTGAGTTTTAAGTGTTGAGTTGAAGCCGTAGCGTGGGTTAGGCGGCCAGGGTTGGGGCGATCGCCAGGTCACTTAAGTTCCGCCGTAACCCACGGGTGGGGAGGGGAGGAGGGGAGGGGGGGAGGACCGGTGTGTCCGTCCTGGCGGGGAATGGTGACGAGGGAGATGGGGAGGGGTCAAGGGGAGATGAGGTAGGGATTAGGGCATTTATGTTAGGGAATAAAAGCCAGACTTCAATCTACCGCAGTTCATGGCCGTTGGTGGCTACCTGAAGGGTTTGACTAAACTACACCGTTCAGTTAAATTCAAGGCATTAAAGCATGCGCTTCGCTATTGCCCTTTATTCCCACCGCCCATGAGTGCTCAGTCGATTCAGCCCTGGAGAAAACCGAGCTTGTGGGTGCTGCTGGCAGCCCTAGTGTTGGTGGGGGGCGGCTCGGTTTGGCTAGCCCGCAGTGTGATGCAGTCTCGCCAAGCAGCCCGTGAACAGGCGGAACTGCCGCCACCACGTCAGGTACAGGTGGTGGCCCTGGGGCGGGTGGAGCCCAGTAGCCGGGTGATTGATGTAGCCGCCTCTAGTTCAGGCCGGATCGACCGCCTGGTGGTGCAACAAGGGGATACCGTTGAGACTGGCCAGGTGCTGGCCTACTTGGATACCTACGCCGTGCGTCGGGCGGAGCGGGACCTGGCCGCCAGCCAACTGGCGGAGGCTAGGGCTCAGTTGGCGGCAGAAACCAATCTGGGCCGTTCCCAGGTGCAGGAGGCCAGCAGTCGTTTGGGGCAAATTGATCAGCCGCAGCAAGCGGCGATCGCCGCCCAAGCCGCTGCCATTCAAAGTCTGCAAGCCGAGTTAGACGTGGCCGAAATTGACCTGGACCGGTTTCAGCAGCTGAACGAATCGGGGGCGATCGCCCGCCAAGAGCTCGATCGCCAGCGGGCCACCGTCAACCGACTACAGGCCGACCTGGCCAATGCTACCGCCACCCGCCAGCGCCTAGAACAAGCTAGAGACCAGGACTTAGCCAACGCCCAGGCCCAGGTGGCGGCCACCGAAGCCAGCGCCAGTCTCGCCCAGGTGATGAGTCGGGTGGACTCCGCCGCCCAGAGCCTAGCCCTAGCGGAGTCCCAGCTGGCGCTGACGCTGATTCGAGCCCCCCAGCCAGGTCAGGTGCTAGACATTTTTGCCTATCCTGGGGAAGCGGTGTCCCTGGCGGGGGAGCCGGTGCTGGCCCTCGGGGATACCCGCCAGATGATCGTGGTGGCTGAGGTCTATGAAACCGACATTGGGCTGGTACAGTTGGGGCAGCAGGCCACCATTACCAGCCGTAATGGGGCCTTTGCCGACACCCTAACCGGCACCGTAGAAGACATTGGCCTGCGTATCGCCAAAAATGACGTACTGGACGATGACCCTGCCGCCAATGCCGATGCTCGGGTAGTAGAAGTGCGGGTCAGGGTCGATCAAAGTCAGGTGGTGGCCAGATTGACCAACCTCCAGGTCGATGTCGCCATCGACATTGAGTCATGAGGTTCAGCTACCGGCGATCCAGGGGACGCATTCCCTTGGCTTGGTACAACCTGCGCCACGATCGCAGTCGGCTGCTGGTGGCGATCGCTGGGGTTACCTTCGCGGTACTGCTGATGTTTATGAACCTGGGCTTTTTGGGAGCGCTAATCAACACCACCACCAACTTCTATGACCAGTTCAATGGGGATCTTTTCCTGGTCTCTCCCCAATCTTTGGAAATCAGCTCCACCAAGGCCTTTCCCCGACAGCGATTGTATCAGGCGGCTGGCATCGAAGGGGTGCAGCGGGCCATGCCCCTCTACGCCGAGTACACCCTGTGGAAAAACCCCGAAACCCAAATTAGCCGGGCCATGTTTGTCTATGGTTTTAACCCCAACGACCCGGTGTTTTTAATGCCAGAACTGAATACCCCCGAGGGACGGCAGGCCCTAAAGCAGCCCAATAGCACCTTTATCGACCGGCGATCGCGACCAGAATTTGGCCCCCAAACCATCGGTCTAGAAACCGAAGCCGACCGCCGCCGCATTACCATCGTCGGTCAATACGCCCTAGGGGGTGGCTTTACCGCCGATGGCACCCTGATCATGAGCGACCAAAACTTCCGCCGCTACTTTGCCCCCCGCCCCCTGACCCAGATCAACCTGGGGTTGCTGCTGCTGGAACCGGGGGCCGATGCCCAGCGAGTAAAAGCTACCCTGCGATCGCGACTACCCGCCGATGTCAACCTTTACACCAAAGCTGAAATTGTGCGTCAAGAAAGCCAGTTTTGGATTCAGACCACCTCCATTGGCTTCATTTTTGGCCTGGGGGTGCTGGTGTCCTTTATTGTTGGCACCGTGATTGTCTACCAAATTCTCTACACCGACATCCGCGATCACCTACGGGAATACGCCACCTTAAAAGCCATCGGCTACAGCGGTAGCTACCTGTTCAAGGTCGTGCTTCACGAAGCCGTGATTTTAGCCCTGATGGGCTATGTCCCTGGCCTGATTTTAGCCCTGGGCCTCTACGCATTAGCCGTGCAGGCCACCGCAGGCACCCTACCCATGCAGATGACCCTATTTCGAGTCGTGTTCGTATTAGCCCTCACGATGGCTATGTGCAGTCTGTCAGGGCTGATTTCCGTCCGTAAAGCCGTCACCGCCGACCCCGCCACCGTCTTTGCCTAACCTCGCTGTCCCCATGTCTGTTGCCCATACCTCTGTTACCCGCCAGGGCAGACACACGGGTCTGCCTCTACCTCCCGATCTCCTCACCTCCTCACCCGTGGGTTACGGCGGAACTTAAGTGACCTGGCAATCGCCCCAACCCTGACCGCCTAACCCACGCTACGGCTTCAACTGGAAAATTCAAAATTCAAAACTCAAAACTCCACCACCCCCCATCACCCCTACCCTCCGGGAAGCCGCTCCGCGTCTACACCCCTTCACTCCCCCACTCCCCACTCCCATGCCCACCCCCCTAGCCCTGCTCAATCTGATCCACGATCGCAAGAAATTCCTCACTTCCCTGGCCGGGGTCAGCTTTGCGGTGCTGTTGATGTTTTTGTTCACCGGGTTCCAAAACGCCCTTTACGACAGCCAAACCCAACTACTTGAGCAACTGAATGGCGACATTGTGATCATCAACCGGCTGAAGGAGAACATGTTTGTACCCCGCGCCTTTGCCCGACGTCGCTTGTACCAGGCCCAGTCCTTTGACGGAGTGGAGGGAGCCTACGCCATTTACACCAGCGATGCCCGCTGGAAAAACCCTGACACCAAAGAAGCGCGCCCAGTGCGAGTAATTGCCTACAACCCTGCGGACCCGGTACTGCCCATGCCAGAGGTGCTAGCCCACCAGCGGCAGCTTACCCTACCCAACACCGCCCTGATCGATAGCCGGGCCAGAGCCGAGTTGGGGCCTCGGGAAGCTGGGGTAGTGACCGAACTGGCCAATCGCCAGATTCGCATCATTGGCACCTTTGCCCTGGGCACCGACTTTGCTGCGGGCAATGGCAATTTGATCATGAGCGACCAAAATTTCCTGCGGTATTTTGCCGATCGCGGCCCCGAGGAAGACGAGCGCAGCTTTGCCACGGCGGATATTGGGTTGTTGAAGCTAGTCCCCGGCACCGATGTGGATCGGCTGGTCCAGACCCTGAGGCAGAACCTCCCCCAGGATGTGCTGGTGCTGCCCAAAGACGGGCCTGAGGGGTTCATCCGGCGCGAGCGGACCTATTGGGAAGAAAACACCAACATCGGCTTCGTGTTTTCGCTGCTAACGGCTATGGGGTTTGTGGTGGGAATTATCTTGGTCTACCAAATTCTCTATACCGACATCGCCGACCACTGGTCAGAATATGCCACCCTCAAGGCTATGGGCTATGGCAATGGATTTCTGTTTGGGGTGGTGATTCAGGAGGCCATTATCCTATCAGTACTGGGATTCATTCCCGGCTTTTTGATTAGCGCTCTATTCTATAACCTGGTCGCTGGGGTGACGGGTCTGCTGTTTGTCATGACCCTAGAACGAGTCGTTAATCTATACATAACCACATTTATGATGTGTCTAATCTCTGGCACCATTGCCGTGCGCAAAGTGCAGCGCACCGACCCAGCTGAGGTATTTGGTCTATGAGTACTGTTCCGGTTCAGCCCGTTTCGCCCTTGCCCCCTTCCCCTGGGCCTGATTCCCCTGGGCCTGATTCCCCTGGGACAGAGGTCTCAGTCCAGGTGCAGGCCCTGGACTACTTTTTTGGTCAGGGGGACCTGCAGAAGCAGGTGCTGTTTGATATCAACCTAGAACTGCACCGAGGCCAAATTGTGATCATGACCGGCCCTTCTGGGTCCGGCAAAACCACCCTGCTAACCCTGATTGGGGCGCTGCGTTCAACGACAGCGGGCAGTCTGCGGGTGCTGGGGCAAGAACTGGTGGGCCTGGGCAATCGCCAACTGGTGGAGGTGCGCCGCAATATTGGCTTTATTTTTCAGGCCCACAACCTATTTGAGTCGTTGACGGCGGCCCAAAATGTAGAGATGGCGGTGGAACTGACCGGCCACTTGCGCCAAAAGCGCCAGCAGGCCACAGCTATTCTGGAAAAAGTGGGGCTAGGCGATCGCGTTGACTATAAACCGGCGGCCCTATCTGGCGGGCAAAAGCAGCGGGTGGCGATCGCCCGTGCCCTGGTCAACCAACCCCAGCTGATTCTGGCCGACGAACCCACCGCCGCCCTAGACAAACAATCAGGGCGAGACGTCGTCACCCTAATGCAGCAGTTGGCTCAGGAGCAAGACTGCTGCATTTTGATGGTGACCCACGACAACCGGATTCTCGACGTCGCCGATCGGATCATTAACCTGGTGGATGGTCGCCTAGAATCGGACACGAATCCCCAGCAATTTGTCGAGACCCATACCGTCAAATCCTTAGACCGCAACATGTTCGTGATGTAATTGTTGGATATCCGTTGGGTAACCCTATGGCACTCTCCTTTGTCAGTACAGTCCAGGCTTTGACCTACACCAAGGTAGCCGACTATTTGCAAAACTCCAGCCTGTTTCAAAACAGCCTGCGGGCCTACCCTGACCTACCCAAGTTTGATATTCTCTACGGCTCTACCCTGGTGGAAGTGGAGGTGTTGCCCTGGGAAGTTCACCCCTGGGAAAAAGCCGATCTGGCCACGGTACGAGCCACCAGTTGTGTCACCATCGGCAGCACCATTGACCAAGATCTGCTGTATTTTTTGCTGACCGAAAATCGGCGCATGCGGTTTGGGGCTTTTCACCTGGATGAAGCCAACCAGGTGCTGTTTGCTGAAAGTGTTTTGGGGGGCGAAAACATGGATCTGATGGAGCTACAAACCTGCATTTTGTCGGTGGTGACCATCGCCGACACCTACGATGACATCATTGCCCAGCGGTTTGGTGGATACCGGGCTCTAGACTCTGGGATACTAGCCTGAGCGCAGATGACTAGCGAAATGCAGTAAGTTGTGATCGATGACATTGCGCAGCAGCCCAGATCCTAAGTTGGACTTGGTATATCAAGGCCTTTCCCAATGCCAATACCAGAAGACACTGGTCGTTAGCAATGGCCAGTGTCTTTTGCCTTAGCCTGCTCCAAGTGGCCACCCAATCTTTTAGGAGATTTCTAAGAAAGATGCCGGGCTGCTTACTTGGCGCCAACGGTGCGTTCCAGCCAGGACAAAGGATTTTGCACCATCACCAGGCTGACCTGAAGCCGGGAACACACCCTAGACATAATCAAGCTTTCAACGCTTCAACGGCGCCAAATTCAACCCTTTTAACCCACCTTGACAGGGCTGGGGGAGCTGCGCCCACCGTTTGGAAAACTATTTTCCAGAAGCGATCTTATTATCCTGATCGCAGACGATGTGTCTTTAAAGCTGCCCTTGCCAGGGGATAGGTTGCCGGGCTGAGTAATTTCCCAGGGTGCGGATAGCGGTGATGTCTAGCTGGGCATAGGTGCCCTGGCGCAGCCGACGGGCAGGAATGGGCAATTGACCGAGATCGATCTCGAATCGGTTACCGGTCACCGTCACCGCTGCCGCTGGCACCACATCATCATAGGCAGTGGTGTAGTGCAGGCGGTGGCTATCCCTGGGGTTGCCATCGGTGGTGCGTAGGGTGACCCGAAACTGCGTCTGCAAGTGGGCCGATTCCCCAGCCAAATCCAGAACCACGGCCCGCAAGTCAGAGCCACTACCGTGCAAGCCACCCCAGGCCAAGCGAGTAACATCCCGTTCTCGCACCGCCTGGGTTATGGCGATGCGCACCTCGTCGGCCTGGCGTTGGGTACCGTAGTCGAACCATACCCCCTCAGGAAAAGTGGCGGTCACAGCGCCATCGGGCTCAATGGTGGCGGTCACGGCCTCCGCTGCAAATCCGCCTAGGGGTCTAGGGGCCTGCCAGTCGATAGCCAGGGTGCTTGTCACCCGCCCGGTATATTCCTCGTAGGTGTCTTGCACCTGGGAACCTGGGGCAAGTAAGGCAGGTGCTCCTGGTTTAGATCTCCACAGATGGCGCGATAGATGCAACGGTTGGTTGACCAAGGCCTGTAAGGTAACGGTTTGGCTGGGGGTTTCGGCAGATAGGGGAGTCGCTTGGTTGACCAATCGTAGCTGCCCGGCTGGACCATCTCTACCGTCACGGCCTGGGGCACCATTACGACCGTGGCGACCATCGCGGCAGACATAGCGGTTCGTCTGGCAGCGATGGTCCCCCTGACCTGGGGTACCTGTGCAGGTTTGTAGGTTCCAACTGCGCCAGCGACACCGGCAACCACTGGCCCCTACTCCCCCTGGACCTCCCCGGCCACCTCGCCCCCCAGGGGCCACCACAGTAATTAACCCTAGGGCGTCTGGATTGTCGTAATACAGGGTCAGGTTTCCTCCCCGACCGCCATCGCCCCCCCGACCGCCGTTGCCGCCGTTGCCGCCGCTGGGCGCTTGTAGATCATAGGCGACCTGGCGGGGTTGGTCACTGCATCGAGGGCGGCGACCATTCTCCCCAGCCTCTCCTGCGTCCCCGTCCTGCCCTGCTAGGGAGAACTGGTTGGGGGTACCGTCGGCAGTGGCCGTTTGATCGGCACCCGCTACCCCATCCCGCCCAGGACGCCCGTCCCGCCCGGAACTGCCCTGACGACCATAGGTGCGAGTTTCGATCGCCCACGCCACCAGGGTGCAGCTATCAAATGTCGGTAACACTAACCCCTCTAAGGCCGTTAACCCCAGGGGGACCATGAGTAAACCAGTGGCCCATCTCCACAGTGGCATGGCTGTTTAGGTAACAATGGATGGTTTCTGAGTATCCAGCTCAACCATCCCCATAGATGCTGATAGATGGTGAACATTCTCAGCTAGAACACCCTAATCATAGGTAGCCGAAGGAAAAGCCTGGCGAACAACTGTGACAGAAGATTGTGCTGGCTGGAACGACTGAGTTAACCGGCTATTCTAGATAAAGCCCTGATCATCTTTAATTACCTTTATAACCAATGGCGCCAACAGACACGAGCCAGTAGACGGGTGGGTACACTTTAGGAGCAATGTGGCATCAGGTGCAACGTGCTGTGGTGATGGACAACCAGCAACCCCTTAAAGACATCAACCTCATCTCTCCAGATGACTGGGCCAGCACACCAGAGCCGGTTAAGCATCTGGTACGGGTGCTAATGGCTGAAGAACAAGGGGCGATCGCAGACTTTTCTCTCAACGGCCAACACATCACGGCGTTGCGAGCACAAATACAGCGAGAGCAAACCCTCAAACGGGTCTTTCAGTCCATTCGCAACTCCCTAGATTTAGATACCATTTTTACGACTGCTACCACCGAGATCGCTCAACTACTAGCCCCACTAGATTGCTGCATCGTTCACTATGTAGCCGATCAGCTAATTTGGCATACGGTGGCAGCTTTTCACCACAGATCAGATCACCCCAGTACCATTGACCTGAAAATTCCAGACGCCAACAACCTCTGTTCCGCCCAATTGCGACGACGACAGGTGGTCAAAATCGACGATACCCGTAGCCTGTACGATCAGGTGAATCAATCAGTTGCTGAAACCACCCCTGGGGCCTGGTTACTGACTCCTCTCGTGATCGAAGGTCGCCTATGGGGATGTTTTTCATTGCTCTCGCCCCATCCCTTAAGCTGGAGTGATGATCAGGTGGCCCTAGCTCAAGCGGTGGCCACCCAGCTGGAAGTAGCCATATACCAAGCCAACCTCTACCAGCGACTACACCAAGAACTAGATGAACGCCGCCAAGTTGAAGCAGCCCTGCGGGACAGTCAGAGTTGCTTTCAGGCTATGGCCGCCAATTTACCAGGGGCCATTTTTCGCTACATCCTACATTCAGATGGCAGCGATGGCGTGTTGTATATGAGCCAGGGCTGCCACAGCCTATGGGAAGTAGATGCTGAGGCTGTCTTAGACGATGCCAACCTTTTGTGGGCCATGGTTCACCCTGACGACAGGCCAGCGATGCAGGCTTCAGTCCTAGAGTCGGCCCGCACCCTAGAGCCGTGGCGTTTTACCTGGCGGATTATCACCCCCTCGGGCCGTGAAAAATGGCTAGAAGCCGCTGGACAACCCACTCATCACCCCAACGGTGACATTGTGTGGGACACGTTGATTCTGGATATCAGCGATCGCAAGCGAGCCGAGTTACGCTTTCAAGCCCTAGCCGCTAATACCCCTGGGGTGATCTACCAGTATGTGTTATGTCCCGACGGCACCGATGCCATCACCTATATCAGCCCTGGTTGCCAGGAAATATGGGAACTGACCCCCCAGCAGATTATGGATAATGTAGACCTGGTCTGGCGGATGGTGTCCTTAGAAGATCTGCTGCCCATACGGCAGTCGGTGCTGGCCTCGGCCCGCACCCTCACCCTGTGGACAGGGGAATGGAAAATTACTACCCCCTCTCAGCAGGTGAGGTGGTTACAAGCAACAGCTCGCCCCCACCCCAAAGCCAATGGCGATGTGGTCTGGGATGGATTGATGCTAGATATTACCCCACAACAGGTTGCCCTAGAGCAGCGCCAGCAAGCCGAAGCCGCCCTACTGGCGAGTGAGCGCCGACTCTCAACCCTGATTAGCAACCTGCCAGGCTTTGTATATCGCAGCTGCAACGTTCCAGACTATACCGCTGAGTTTATCAGTCAGGGATCGACGATGGTTACGGGTTACACCCCAGACGAGTATCTCAGGGGTGATGTGTCCTATGGGCAGCACATCCACCCGGATGATCAACAGGCCGTTTGGGATTTGGCCCAATCTGCGCTGCAAGCACACCAGCCCTATGAATGTGAATATCGGATTATCACCAAGGCTGGGGAAGAGCGATGGGTGTGGGAGCGGGGGCAAGGGATTTATGCCGATGATGGCACCTTGCAATGGCTGGAAGGATTTATTACCGATATCAGCGATCGCAAACAAGCCGAAGCCGCCCTGCGGGATAGCGAGGCCCGCTATCGCTTACTGGCCGAAAATTCCAAAGATCTCGTTTGCTTACACCAGTTAGATGGCCAGTACCTATACGTTAGCCCCTCCTGCCAGGCCCTGCTGGGATACAAATACACACAGATGTGGCAACAGTATCCAGCCCAGTTTATCCATTCCGAAGACCGCTCCTGGGTCTTAGAGGAATTACAAGAGGCGACCAATGGCGGCAAAACCGTGCCCATTACCTATCGCATGCGCCAAAAGTCAGGCCAGTATCGCTGGTTTGAAACCCTGACAAAGCCGATTATGAATGGCGATGGGCAAATCATTCAACTGCAAACCACCTCGCGGGATGTGACCGAGCGGATTCAGGCCCAAGAGCAGCTCCAGTATGATGCCCTGCATGATAGCTTGACTGGGCTGCCTAACCGCCATCTGCTGATGGATCGGCTAGATTTAGCCATCTACCGAGCCCAACGGCTTAACTGCTATGCCTTTGCGGTTATTTTCCTAGACCTGGATCGATTTAAGGTGATCAACGATAGCCTGGGCCATCTGGCCGGGGACAAATTGCTGGTGGCCATTGCCCGGCGGCTTCAGGCTGTGCTGAAGGAGCCAAACTTGGTGGCCCGTCTGGGGGGGGATGAGTTTGTCATCTTACTCGAAAACATCCAGGACTTTCTGCAAGTGGTACAAGTGACCGAACGTCTGTTTGAAGCGTTGCGCCACCCCTTCAGCTTAGATACCCGAGATGTTTATACCACCGCCAGTGCTGGAATTGTGTTGGCTAGCCCGGACTATCGCGAAGCCGTTCACCTGCTGCGGGATGCTGATATCGCCATGTATCGGGCTAAAACTAAAGGCAAAGCCTGCTATGAAATCTTTGATGCCGCCATGCATGCCCATGCCATGCATCGCCTGCACCTAGAGAACGACCTGCGCCGGGCGATCGATAATCAGGAGTTTATGCTGCACTATCAGCCGATTGTGGCCCTAGACACTGGCCAACTGGTCGGATTCGAGGCCCTGATTCGCTGGCAACACCCCCACGATGGCCTCAAGTCGCCGGGGGAATTTATTGCGATCGCCGAAGAAATTGGTCTGATCTCTGCCATCGATCGCTGGGGCCTAGCGGCCGCCTGTCAACAGTTAGCCCATTGGCAGGCGGATTTCCCCCAATGGGCCAATCTAAAAATTAGTGTTAATCTATCGGCCCAAGACCTACAATGTCCCAATTTATTGGCCGAAATTGACCAGGTTCTAGCTCAAACTGGTCTCAGAGGTCAGAGTTTAACCCTAGAAATTACTGAAAGTATGCTGATCGAAGATATTGAAACTACCATTGATTTGCTCAGCCAAATGAAGCACCGGGGCCTACAAATCAGCATCGATGATTTCGGCACTGGCTATTCTTCCCTCAGTTATCTACACCGTCTACCCGTCAACAGCTTGAAGGTAGATCGCTCTTTTGTGAATCAAATTCAGGAAGATAATAAAAATCATCAGATTATCAAGACGATCATGGCCCTTAGTCGCCAACTCCACCTCAATGCTGTGGCCGAAGGGATAGAAACCCAAATCCAGGTGGATTGGTTACGCAGCCTAGGCTATGACTTGGGCCAGGGCTATTTCTTTAGTCACCCCCTGACCGCCGAAGCAGCCACTGACCTACTGGCTCAATCCCTGACTTGGCCCATGACTATAGCCCGCTGACCAGTCCTAAAGTCTCTATTCCCGCTTCCTCACCTACCATGCGTTTCAAATCCCGCCAGTCTAATACCCAAGTTCCTGAGGTCAACCTGGTGCCGATGATGGATGTACTGATGACAGTACTCACCTTTTTTATCATCATCTCCATGACTCTGACGGGGCAACAGTTGGCGAATGTGCGTCTGCCCCAAGCGGTTTCTGGGGATGACCCGGCCCTAGACCCAGACCTGGTGCAATTGGATGCCCTGGTGGTCGGCCTCGATCGCGATGGCAACCTGTTACTAGACAACCAAGTGATCAGCCTGAACCAACTCACCCAGCAAACCCGCGCCTACTTCGCCCAAAACCCCGAGGGTCAGCTGATCCTCAAAGCTGATCGCGAGCTTGCCTATGCCCAAGTGGCTGGGCTATTAACAGACTTACGGGCGATCGGCGGCCATCGAGTTTCCCTAGCCGTAGAGTAAGGCGCTGATGTTTTTCACATCCAGCAGCCCTGGCGCGATCAAAATATTACCTGCAGCCGCGTGGTCAATCAGTAGCCGGATTGCTGACATTGAGTGCTAGATCCTACATTCCGCACTTTCAACTGGCACAGCGAGAATTAACCAGAGACCTCAGTAGAGGAGATAGTATTTCCGGCAGGGCGCTCCAAAGAATTGCAGGATATGGCGACGCTCATCGGTG
>SLIY01000055.1 GCA_007135385.1 Leptolyngbyaceae cyanobacterium CSSed165cm_216 | reverse complement strand
TACTAAACTAGGCCAAAGCCCCTTTGGCAAAATCATTTTTTTGCCAACCTGTCCCCTACACTGAAGGCATGGGCTGGGGCGATAAGAGCAACTGTGTGCTCAGGCAAGGCTTTGCTGGCGATCGCAGGCTTGTCTGGTTAGCACCGCCGACCTAAGGCCGGGGAGGTGACTCAGTGCTTGGTCCTGGTTTGTGCCTGCTGCGATCGCTGGCCCGGCTATGATTGCTCTCCGGTCAGTCCGCGTGGTCCCCTGCATTCGGTCTACCGCCGTGATGATTTGCTGCCTCAATCCCCATTGCCCCCAACCCAACCATGCTACCCAGGCACCGGCTTGCCCCAGCTGTGGCCAGCCATTACAGTCTCGGCTGCGGGGTCGCTACCGACCTGTGAAGTTGATTGGCCGCGGCGGATTTGGCCGTACCTATTTTGCCCTCGACACCGATCGTCTCAATAACCGCTGTGTGATCAAGCAGTTTGCCCCCCAAGCCCAGGGAACCAAGTCATTTCTCAAGGCGGTGCAACTGTTTGAACAAGAGGCTCTGCGGCTGAACGAACTGGGGGAACATCCCCAAATTCCCACCCTGTTGGCCTACTTCGAGCAGGGAAAATACCTCTACCTGGTGCAGCAAATGATCCAGGGGCAAACCCTGTATCAAGAGCTCTACAGCCAGTCCCCCTATAGTCAGAACAGCATACGTCTGCTGTTGGAGGATTTGCTGCCGGTGCTGCAGTTTATCCACAGTCGAGGGGTGATTCACCGGGATATTACCCCCACCAATATCATTCGCCAAAAGGTTAACCAAAAGCCGGTGCTGATTGACTTTGGGGTTGCTAAGCAGTTTGGCGAGGCGATCGCCTACGAGGCTGGGACGCGCATTGGCACCGAGGGCTATGCACCAATTGAGCAATTGCGCAGTGGGCAGGCTTATCCCTCCAGCGATTTGTATAGCCTGGGGGCCACCTGTCTGCATTTACTCACCGGTTGCAAACCCGAGGACCTCTATAGCCCCCTGGAGGGCCGCTGGATGTGGCAAGAGCATTTACAGCAGGCCGGGCACACAATCAATCCAGGCTTAGCCGAGGTGTTGAACCGCATGACCCAGGATTTGGTCAGCGATCGCTACCAAACCGCCCAAGATGTGATCCGTGATCTGCAACGCCTGCCAAAATTAGAGGGGGCGGTGCCAGGCTGGTCCTCCAGCCTCAAACCCTCCAGCCTCAAACAAGGTAGCCTGTTTGCCGATTTACAGCCCCCCATCAGTGGCCCCAGGGATAGTTTGCCCCCTACGGCCCCACCGCGCATGCCCCCGTCTAAACCACCCCAGGGGCCGCCCCCTGCCCCGTCACCGTCGCAGGGGAGCCGGTTATCAGGGCGTCGCTCTACGGGCAGCCCCCAGAGTAAAGCCCAGTCCTCTGGCGGGGGCTCCCCCTCCCAACCACCAGGGTTATCGACGGGTTGGCAGCCGGTTAAAGACCTGACGGGCCACCAATCTTGGGTGATGGCCGTGGCCTTCAGTCCCCGACTACCGACGTTAGCCAGCGGCAGCCTAGACGATACCGTGCGGGTATGGAACTGGCAGACGGGTCAAATGCTCTATTCCCTGCATGGTCATGCACGTGGGGTCAACGACGTGGCCATCAGCAGCGGTGGACAGGTGCTCGCCAGCTGTGGCGATGATGCGGTGGTTCGCGTGTGGAATATGCTGCAAGGCTCGCCCCTGCACACTCTGCAGGGGCATCTGCGCGATGTAACGGCAGTAGCCATCGGTAGGCAGGGCTATATCTTGGCCAGTGGCAGCGAAGACGGCACCCTGAAGCTCTGGAGTCTGGACAAAGGCAATTTAATTAAAACCCTGGGCGGCACATCGGGCATGGTGAAAACGGTGGCCCTGGCCCATCAAGATCAGCTGCTGGTGAGCGGTGGCCTTGATAACAAAATCTATTTTTGGCATGTCAAAACCGCTGCTATTGTTCAAGTCCTGGCTGGCCATACCAACACGGTCAACCAGGTCGCCATCAGCCCAGATGGTCGCTGGTTAGCTAGTGCTAGCAAAGACCGCACCGTCCGCCTTTGGAACATGACCAGTGGTGATTTGGTGCATGTTTTGCGAGGCCACACCCAAGAGGTGAATGCGGTCAGTTTTTTCCCCAATGGCCAAACCCTACTCAGCGGTGGCAGCGATGGCACCCTCCGAATTTGGCAACTGCAACAAGGTAGCCTACAGCATACCCTGACCGCCCACATCAACCCGGTGCACAGCGTCGCTATCCACAGCAGCGGCAAACTCTTGGCTAGCGCCAGTGCCGACAAGACCATCAAACTGTGGCAAAAAGCGCGATAACTTCCCCTGGTGGCTGTGATCGGTTTTCCCCAGGGCTGGGCATCCTAAGCTGGCTGGTAATGTTCAGGTGGAGCACTGATGGGTGTGTGCAGCTTCTACAGGACTACCATTGCTTCAGGGTTAACTGCCATGACCATTAGGCCCGAAGCCAAAGCCTATCTGATTCGGCTCTCGATGCAGCAGCAGCAGCCCCTGCTCGGTGATTATCGCCAAGGCCGTTTTTACCCCAACGACTATGGCCAGATTGTGGCAGATGAGTGGGTGCGGTCAGCCCAAAACCGCAAAGGCATTGACCTGGACCTGTGGACATTAACCCCCAATGGCCTGCGAGGAGTTGTTTTTTTGCAACCGGCTTTAACCGATCAGCCAGAGGGGTTGGCCCATCAAAAGCCCTGGTTGCTCTCATCCTTTATTGCAGGCTTTAAGGCGGCGGCGGCCAAACGGATTAACCTCCGGCGCAACCAGTTGGGCCAACCAGTCTGGCAATCCAATTACGATGAACAGCTGATCCCCAACAATGCCCTCCTCCTCCAGGTCCGAGAGCAGATCCTGAGCTGCAATCCTTAAAATAATCCTCTAAACTCCGACCGGAATACCGGAGTTTATGGGAAAATAGGATTCAGCGTCAGTAAATGCTAGGCAATATGGGTTGCCGCATTCTGCTGAGGTGCTTTTGTTGAGATTACAAGGAGATGTATATGGCGCTTCAACTGGGCGATCAGGTTCCTAACTTTACCCAGCAAACCAGCCAGGGTGAAATTGATTTTTACGATTGGGCTGGCGACAGCTGGGTGGTGCTGTTTTCCCACCCGGCTGATTACACCCCCGTTTGCACCACCGAGTTGGGCAGCGTGGCTAAGCTCAAGGGCGAATTTGAAAAGCGTAGCGCTAAGGTGATTGCCCTCAGCGTTGACAGCGCTGAGTCACACCAGGGTTGGATTAACGATATCAACGAAACCCAGAGCACCACGGTTGACTACCCGATTATCGCCGATGCCGACAAAAAAGTGTCTGACCTCTATGGCATGATTCACCCCAAAGCCAATGCCAAAGTGACGGTGCGCAGTGTCTTTATCATCGATCCCAAGAAACAGCTGCGGCTGACCATCACCTATCCCCCCAGCACTGGGCGCAACTTTGCAGAAATTCTGCGGGTGTTGGATTCTCTACAGCTAACGGATAACTACAGCGTGGCCACCCCGGTTGACTGGAAAGATGGCGAAGATGTGGTGGTAGCACCGACCATCCCCACCGAGGAAGCCAAGCAGAAGTTTCCCAAAGGGGTTACCGAAATCAAGCCCTATCTGCGGATGACCCCCCAACCCAACAAGTAGGGCTGGTGTGGCCAGGTCAAGGTTAAGCGGCTGCCTCAGGAGCTAGAATCCAGCAGTTAGAGGGGGCGGTCAGGTGCTTAGGGATCTGCGGGTTAATAGTGTACCCAGTGGCCAGGTTTTCTCCCTTCGGGAGACGCTAACGCGAACGACTTCGCTCAACCTTCAGTGATCGAGGGCTGAGCGAAGTCGTTTATGCTATGTCTCCCTTTGGGAGAAAGCCCGATCAGCGGGTAGTTTATTTTCCTGCACGTCCCTTACCTGCTAACCCTTGCCAATTGGTCTGCAATTTTCCCAGCACACCCAGGGCGCACTCAACGTGCGCCTTTTTTTGCTGTTCCCAATCCACGGGCTCAATCTGAAAGACAAAATGAGAATTGCGGCCAAAGCCTAGCAGGGTAAGTTGGCCGCGAACATTTTGTGAGACAGTAGGATTTTGATGCATTTCCCCCCTGGGGAGACAATGAGGTTGGGTAGACGTATGACAAACACAGCGTGGGTGTTTCCCGGACAGGGTTCTCAGACTATCGGCATGGGTACTGACTTAGCGTCCCTGCCCCAGGCCCAAGCACGTTTTGCCCTGGCCGAGACAGAACTGGGTTGGTCAGTTTTAGAGGTAGTGAAGGACCCCAACGACCAGGTCTCTAAGACTCGCTACACCCAGCCCTGCCTTTACGTGATTGAAAGCATTTTGGTGGACCTGTTAAAGCAGCAGGGGCTAGGCCCCCAGGCTGTCGCTGGCCATAGCTTGGGCGAGTATGTCGCCCTCTACGCGGCTGGGGTGTTTGACTTTGCTACGGGGCTGACTCTAGTCAAGCAACGGGCTGAACTGATGGCCCAGGCCTCGGATGGCATGATGGCAGCCCTCTTGGGGTTTGATGCCGATGATTTGGCGACTCAGCTAGAGACAACGGCGGGGGTGGTGTTGGCCAATGACAACAACCCTGGGCAGGTGGTCATTTCCGGGACTCCAGAGGCCGTGGAGACCGTGATCGGCGCGGTTAAGGCCAAGCGGGCTGTGAAGCTGAATGTCAGTGGGGCCTTCCACTCGCCACTCATGGCCGAGGCTGCTAATACTTTTAAGGCGGTGCTAGAGCCGGTGACCTTTGCGATCGCCCAAGTACCTGTTTTGTCTAACGTTGACCCCACCCCAGCCACCGATGGGGCCACACTCAAGCAGCGGCTAGTCCAGCAAATGACAGGCTCGGTGCGCTGGCGCGAAATCACCCTGGCCCTGCCCGGGTTAGGGATTGACACCCTGATGGAAGTGGGTCCAGGAAATGTGCTGACGGGGCTGGCTAAGCGCACCTGTCGCGATCTGACCCTGGTGAATGTGGGTACCCTGGACCAGGTACAGCAGTTGGCTGGTTAAGCCCACCTCCCCTGTCCCTGCCCTGGAGAGGTGGATGTTGATATCCCTTGGGTAGATATCCTTTTGATAGTAGTGCCAAGATGAGCCGCGATCGCGAACCCCCCGTTAACCTATTGTGGTACCACCTGTTCAAATGGACAGTGGTCAGCCCGATGTTGGGGCTTTATTTTCGAGGACGGGTGTATGGTGCCGACCAGGTGCCCAAAGCAGGAGGACTGGTGGTGGTAGCCAACCATGCCAGCGATTTTGATCCGCCCTTGCTGTCAGCGGCGGTGCGACGCCCCGTCTCTTACATGGCTAAAGAAGAGTTGTTCGGGGTACCGGTACTGCGCCAGGCGATTCAGCTCTATGGGGCCTATCCGGTCAAGCGAGGCAGTGCCGATCGCAGCGCCATTCGGGCCGCCCTCAAGCAGTTGGATGCAGGCTGGGCGGTTGGGATCTTTTTGCAGGGCACCCGCACGGCCGATGGTCGTATCCCCAACCCCAAGATTGGGGCTGCTTTGATTGCCGCCAAGGCCCAGGTCCCTCTGTTGCCTGTCAGCCTGTGGGGCAGCCACCAAATTTTCCAGCCAGGCTCGTGGATTCCTCGGCCGGTGCCCCTGACAATCCGGATTGGAGCGCCGATTCCACCCCCCCCGGCGACCGACCGCCAGGATCTAGAAGGAGTGACGGCCCAATGTGCCGCCGCCATTCATCAACTCCACGATTTAGGGCGATAAGCATGGCCTACCCCGGGGGGGAACATTTTCCGGCATCCACCTTACTCTGGGAGGGATCTGATTTAGCGGTGGAGATGGGATGGACAATCACTAGTACAGGAGGAACCTACACTAAACGGTTTGGTAAGGTATTACCAGTGCCCCCATCACTGTCCGCTGTCCACCCCCAAGCTGGCTAGTCCTACGTGGCGGCAGAGTGCGAATATATTTTTAATACCATTGTTAGGAGACCCTAGCGCGTGCCTCACAGTTCACCGGTAATTAACGACAAGGCCGCGCAAATTTTGCAAGGGGCGATGCAAGAGTTCCTGCAACATGGTTATGCCGGTACCAGTATGGATAAGGTGGCGGCGACGGCAGGGGTCTCTAAACCTACGGTATATAGCTACTTTCAAGATAAAGAAGGACTGTTTCAGGCCCTGGTTAAATACGTGGCCCAAACCCGGTGCCAGCAGGTGATGGGTCAACACAATTGGCAGGGAGAACCGGCCGAGGTGATTCGACGACTAGCGACCAATGCGATTGAAACTGAACTCCAAGATATGGACTACCAAAACTTTCTGCGCCTGATGGCTGGAGAGTCGGGCCGGTTTCCGCAGTTGGCCCAGGCATTTGTGGAAAATCTGACCAAACCGGCGATCGAACAGCTCACAGCCTACCTAAACGCCCACTCAGAGCTGGGGTTGCCTGACCCAGAAGCGGCGGCTCGGGTACTGCTGGGCTCCACCGTCTTTTTTATCATGACCCAGAGCATCATGCATGGTCAGGCCATTATGCCGATGGCCCCAGAGCGGCTGGTGGATAGCCTGGTATATCTGCTGACGCGATCGCAGACTCAGCAGAGCGATCAAGCCACCGAGCGGTAGACGCTCCCCCAGTCATTGCCAGCTATCCAGCATGGTGACTACCGCAATCAGCGCCAAAACCGCCAGGCCCGTGCGCCAGAAGACTGACCAGACCCAGGTGTAAAGTGCCCAAGCTGGAGCCACTGCCCCCAAAAGAGCCGCGACGATGACCAGCACGGTACAGCTAAACATGGCGATAAACAGGCCTTTAGCGATCGCCCCCAACAGTCGGAGTACCATGTCATAGCGGGAAATGGGTTGTCTCATCGGTTACGCCTCCCCCTAGGCGACTTGTTGGGGCGGGGTTTGATCGAGGGCAGCCACTAACCAGGTGTTGCCCTGCCGCACAATTGGCTTGACCAGGGTACCCGCTGCAATAAAGCTGTTGTCTACGGCATAGGCTCCCCACTCGGTGGCAAGATAGTGCAACCGCCCCCCTTTACCCGGTAGCACATCGCAGGTAACGTAAGCCGCATGGCTAACCATGGTGGACGAGGGCCAACGGTCAGCTAAAAGCTGAGCTGCATAATCAGTCGGGATCCCAGAGTTCGTGGTAAAAGTAAACAGGGTCATGGCATCGCTCCAGACGTTTTCAGAAAATTCTGCTCGTACTGATCAGATGAGCTTTGACCTTATGGTCACGAATTAGCGGGTACCTTGTAGCCGATTTATCAGCCATTTTCCAGAGACTTTTGTGTAGTCTGAAATACACTTTTCGACGTGGTTTGTCAGTTTTTGCAAGTTTAGGGGCTCAAAAATCAGTTATTGACTAAAAAATATCTGTTCACTGCCAGTTCAATGTCAGTTTTCTGAAAGGAAATTTAAGACAGCTTGGCTTTAAATTAGGGCAGATGCATCTACCCGAGCCCTATGGAGCCAGACATTGAAGACATTATCAATGGATTTAACCGACATTTACTCAATCAGGGCCAGACGGGATTAACCGATTCCCAGAGAGCTGTGTTGGCCGCCTGTCTACTTGACCCCCGTTGCAAATACAAAGACATGGCCGCGCGCAACGGCTATACAGCCAACTCTTTACGGGATGCGGGCTCTAAACTGTTTGGCCTGGTCCAGGCTGTCCTGGGTCGTCGGGTTAAAAAAACCACCTGTGGACAGGTGGTGCGAGACTGGTATGAGCGGGAAATCGCCCTTGAGCAAGATCCGCTGTTTGGCCGTGAAGCAGATCTGCAACGGTTGCTCGACGCGTTTAATGTTGAAGGCCGTCGTCTGTTGTGTCTATCAGGCCCTCCCCGAATTGGCAAAACCTACCTGGTCAGTCGCCTCTGTCAGCAATTGCAAACGGTAGAGACCTTTGAAGCCCCCATCTGGTGCCATGCCAGCACTCTGCCCACCCTTGACGATCTATACCAGCAGGTAATCAACCACCTGGGGTTAGCCCATGCGTCGGACGGTCTTACGGCCACCGCTGGCTTAATGCACCTGCTCGAAACCCGCAAACTGCTGCTGGTGATTGAAAAAACAGAAGTACTCCATCAGCCGGAGGCCTTGGGGGGGCGCTTCAAGCCAGAGTCTACGGGCTATGAACAGTGGTTGCGCATCTTATTAGACCGACACAACTGGCGCAGTTGTGTGCTGTTAGTCTGCCGGGTGCCGCCCCAATGCCTGTGCACCAGTCACGATATGCTGTTTCACCATCCCTTGCGAGGGGTGACGGCCAGGGCGGCGATCGCCTTATTACAGCAGCGGGGACTCAGGGACTATCCATCACCGCAATTAAGTCAACTGGCCCAGTTCTGTGGCTATAGCCCCGGGGTATTAATGGCGGCCGCCCACAAAATTTTGACCTTAGGCGATCGCAGTCTGGCCGAGTTCCTCCGCTATCCCCTGGCGGTTGCCGATGCCGATGATCAGCTTTGGCAGGAGGCTTGGGAGGATCTGACCGAGGTCGAACGTCAGTTGTTGGGGTGGCTGCTACTCTATCCTGACGTGGCTATCCGGTGGCAATCCGACGCCCTCAATCCCCCTGGCCAGGGGGCGAGGTCCTGGCGACCGATCATCCAATCCTTAAAGACCCGGGGCTTGATTGATACCGATGCCGCCGGGGTCCATTTCATCCAAACCCAGTGGCTGTGCCATGTGGCGCAGCACTATCTCTCTAAGCGCCTAGCCGTTGCCCTGCATAACGAAGACATTCAGCTTCTAGGGAACCACCCGCTAGTTTTACCCCAGGCCCCGTTTTGGCGACGGCGACGGCAATGGCAGTATGTGCTTTACCCCTTGGCCGACCACCTGGCGGAGATCCACCGTCAATCTTGGACAATCCAGTACCGCAAAGACAAGCTCAACGCTATGCTGGCCAAGTCTCGCGCTCACCCCCATCAGAGCCGCCCCTACACTGTCGGTAATTTGCTCAACATGGCAGTGGCCCTGCAGGTGCCCCTGGCTGACCTGCAGGTGCAAGGGCTAACCATCAGCCATGCTGATCTGGGGGTGGCCGCTCCCCAGGGGATGAACTTAACCGATTGCTCGATTGAACATACCGTGCTGCCATTGCCTCTACATGGGGCTTTGGCAGCGGCAATGGCCCCCGATGGCCAAACCGTGGCCATTGGTGATCAAGCCGGGCGGCTACTCTGCTGGCAGCGCCGTGGCCAGGGCTTTGAGCTTTATCGCTTTGCCCAATTGCCCAGGGAAGACCATGCCCCCAGTGTGGCTAAATTGGCCTTTGGGGGGGCCGACATGGTGGCAATTATATCGGGGCACCATGTCTACCGTTGGTGGTTGGGGGATGCCCAGAGCCAACCGATTCCGGTGATGACGGTAACTGCCCCAGTCACTAGCCTCACCTGTTGTCGGGATGACTATGTGGCGGTGGGGCTACAAGATGGCGGAATTGTCCTGTGGTCTGAGCTGACGGATCAAACCCTTGAGCTGCGCCGCCATGCTGGTCGGGTGCAAGAGCTGGTGGCCAACCCAGAGCCCTATAGCGATCAATTGGTCAGCCGTGGCTATGGCGATCGCATCTTAGTTTGGAACCTGCGCGACCCTGAATCGGACCCCTGGGAAATTCGCCCTGAGCGCTACATTTTCTTTGGTCTCACTTGGCAATATAGCCAGCCTGTAGCCGCCGCCTATGTGGGTCGTGACTGGCTACTGCGTTGGGCAGACGGCACCACCCAGCCCCTACCTAGCCAGCGGCAAATTACCCTATTACAGTTCAGTCCCAATGGGGACCACCTGGCCACTCGGAATACCGAGGCGATCGAGATCAGGGCGATGGCTAGCCTCAATCGCAGTATTGCGATCAATGACAAGGGCTTAATTAACGCCATAGCCCTGAGTAATGATGGCCAGTGGCTGCTTACCCTGGGGGCCAAACGACCAAATCAACCCCACACGGTCAGGATTTGGGATGTGAACGCTCAGCAAATCTGTTGGGAACTGACGGCCCATCCCCCCAGGGCTGATCCCGAGGTGGACATTCAACTGGTCGGATGCCAAGGCTTAACCGCTCCTGAACAGGCCTACTGGCGCAGTTATAACGCTGTCCTATAAGCCAGGGCGGCCAGGGGGAATGTCAGGGAAGAGGCAAATGCCAGGAACATATTTTTGTACTACTCATGTAGCCTCTGCTAAGCTAAAAGATAAATCTTCATTAAATTCTAATCGCCTAAGCATTGACTCAAGTCAATCCCAATTATAGGGGGCTGGGTATGTCGTCTAAGCACCTAGACCAGGCCAAAGACACAGTTTATGATTACATTGGTGGGTTGGCCCGCCATGTTCCTGCCCAGCCAGCCCTTGATGCGTTTTACGATTTGCTGTACAGGCGGGTAGCGGTGGGTCGGCCTGATGTCGTGGCTAGCCTCGATGACGTTATTCGCTCCGAGGGGTTTAAGCAGGACGAGGGATTGCGCTTCCTGAATCGCTCGTTTTATACCATTTGCAACCCCTGGCATCTAGATGGGGAGATGACGCCCTATCTAGAACGGCTGGTTGCCCAACTCAACGATTTACCTGACCCGGCAGCCCAGGACCCGCTGACCCGCTTACTAAGGCGACGGTTGCAAGCGTTTAATCAGGGGGATTATGGCGACTGTCTGCACCGACAGATGCGGCTGGGGGCTTACGGTCAGCGGCGGGCTAAACCAAGGGGCGATCGCGGCACCCTGGCAGATTATTTGGCCGACTATTTCTACCTCTATTGCTCGACGACCCGCACCCCAGATATTGAAGCACTGGAGCAAGGGGTTTACGACGACCCTCGCCAGAGTGGCCTAGGGTACAAGCAGGTGGCCAAATTGGAGGACATGTTCCGGGCTGTAGGGGAGTACCGTCGGCTGCGGTTACAGGGAGCCGACAACCTGGTCAACCCCACCCGCTTGCCCCTGGCCGAGTTCGAGCAAGGGCTCATTGAGTACCATCCCCGTCAGCGGCGCGGCGGCGCGGCCCCAGCCTTGGCCCTAGACGATCAAATCCAACCAACGGTCCGATACAGCCATTGCCGTCCCTTGATTCAGACATTTCTCAGGGCACTGATTGATCCTCTACCCCAGCAAACCAGAGACAAGCTACACCGAGACCTGTTTCGGGCCATGGGCACGATCGACGAGCAGGCTGTGATGGCCGTTAGCACGGTAATCAACCTTTTTACCCGCCTGCTTGATGCGGTTTTTCTGCCGGATTTTAATACCTCCAATGTGCTGCGGTTTCAGCAGTACATTGATAAGTCAGGGGCCATGGCCATCACCAAGGTGTTATTGCACCTCTTGCTGGCCTGTCCGATGGTGCGGTTTGATCTGGAGAAGAAGCTAGGCTACCTGTACCGCCATTTCGAAACCAGCCGGATTCAAACGGTGGCCTGGGTGGTGCATTTCTTCGACCATGTCAATCTTGCCTTAGTGATGAACGCGCGCAGAATTGGCTATTTTTCAGTGGTTGCCCCTCCCCCCCACTTTGATTCTCTGTGAGGATACGGCGATCATGGGGATATCGCGACAGGCAGGAGCCCGTGCGTAGCAGAACTCTTCCCCATTCCTCCTCCCCTATGGGAAGCCAGATCCCATCACCAATCACCCTGGCCTCAAGTTTTCAGCACATCTAAAAAGGCATAAATGGCAGGGGTGTGCAGGGCATCGGCCAACACGGCCACTCCAATCATCCGCATCAGTGGGACCGGCAGCGAAAATACCTGCACCTGGGGCGGAATCGGCTCTGCAGCGAGGCGGGGTAAGACCGTTGCCCCCAGTCCCTGGGCCACTAGATTAACAATGGTGGTGTCGGTCTCCACCTCTGAAATCACATTCAGCTTGTGGCCCAAGGATTGGATGTGGTCGTAGACATCTCGCATCATGATCCGATCGGCTGGGGGCATGATCATGCTGTGGTTGGCCAAATCGGCCCAAGTTAGCTGCTGCCCCGGTAGCTTAAAGCTGGGGGGGAACAGAGCCACATATTCATTTTCTAAAATCTGCCAAGTTTGCAGGTCGTCGTCAGTCGGCAAAATGGTGAAGCCAATGTCCGCTCGACCTTCCCGCAGCGCCTTTTCGACTTGGCGATAATTGTCGTGCTCGCTGAGGTTAACCGCAATTTCTGGATAGCGCTGGGAAAATTTAGCGATCGCATCCGGCAGCAAATGAATCGCAATACTACGAAACGAGGCCACTCGCACCTGGCCACCCTTCAGCCCCCGGGCCAAGTCTGCCTCTTGGGCAATCGCCTCCGCATGCTGCAACATTACGCGGGCATGATTGACAATCCGCTCCCCTACTGGGGTTAATTTGGCCCCATGACGTCCTCGCAAAAATAGCACCACGCCCAAATGCTCCTCTAGGGCCGAAATACTATGGCTCACTGCCGACTGAGACATCTCTAAATACAGGGCCGCTTCACTAAAGGTGTCTTGGTCAGCCACAGCTACCAAAATCCGTAGCTGCGATAGTTTCATCTGGTTTTGAGGGTTATCTTTCATCCAGGCTGCTGTTAAGAGGCACATGCCAAGTCATTATGAGCCTACAGCAGAGATATTTCTTAAAAGCACTCAAAGAAGACATTTATGGGGATTTTTGGGTATCTCCCCAGGGCGGACACCCAGATCTGCCCCTGCCTCCCCATCCCTTTCCCCGCCGGGGAGGCTCCGCCAACGACTCCGTTACTCCTGCGGAGTCGCTTTTCCTCGGAACGCTTTTCCTGCGAACGTGAACAGGACAGGCTCCCCATCTCCCCCACTCCCCCAAATCCCCACCTACGCTAAAGTAAGGCATAGTCACTATTGCCCTGAGCCAGATATGACCAGTTATCAAGCCGCTGGCAGCCCCGCCTATACTCTGGAAGAAGAAGCCTGGTGGGTACAACGCTGGATCGACCTGCTAAACTCCTATCGCTTCAAAAAGCGGTTAGAACGGGGCCGGATCTACGCCCGAGAAGGTAACATTCTCAGTCTGGAGTACAAAGGCTCTAAGGTGACAGCCCTGGTGCAGGGCACCGCTGATGAACCCTACAAACTGTCCATCTGGCTGGATGCCTTTAGTGATGAAGACTGGAACTATGTGATCGATTCCCTCTCAGAGCAGGCCCTGTATTCCGCTCAACTGCTAGCGGGGGACATGCCAGAGGAAATTGAGGCCGTCTTTACCGCCAACGGACTCAGCCTTTACCCTTTCAACCTGTCAGAGGTGCACTCAAAGTGCAGCTGCCCTGATCCTAAAAACCCCTGCAAACACATCGCGGCAGTGTACTACCAACTGGGAGATTTTTTCCGAGAAGACCCATTCGTGTTATTTCGCTTGCGGGGGCGCAGTCGAGACAACATTCTGGAGGCACTGCGCCAAAAGCGGCAGATCAGTGCCTCAGCCCCGGTGACAGCCCTGGATCAGGCGGCGCAAGATACTCCTGTTGATAGCGGGGAAGATAACCGGAGGCCCAACTTGTCCCAGTTTTGGACCTATGACCTACCCCTGGATGCCGATTTGGTGGTGATTACCCCAGCGGACACGACGGTGCTAGATGTGTTGGGCAAGATTCCGCTGCCGCCAGACGATGCTCCCGCGGTCATGGGTCATTTACAGGAAGTTTACCAAACAGCCGCCCAACAGGCCATGGTCAAGGCCTTGGGGTAGGGGTAATATCCTCCTAAGCCGCTCTGGTCAAGGCTAATAATCGTTTCAGCCCCGTCCAGCCAATGATGCTAAAACCAACGGTTAACAACAGGCTAGTGATCGAAATGCGTATGCCTGACTTCCAGGCTTCGGCCCTAACCCGGCGCTCCGCTTCGGCACGGCGGGTGCCAATCTCCGCTTGAATTTGCTCT
>SLIY01000339.1 GCA_007135385.1 Leptolyngbyaceae cyanobacterium CSSed165cm_216 | reverse complement strand
CTAAGGGGCGGGCCTGGTCATAGTCGATCTTCATGCTGGTTCGGTAGGGGGCCATGCGCTCAGTATTGGCCAGCATGGTGGCAATCAAGTCATCTGGGAGGTGGCGCCCTTGCCCTGGAGACAGGCGATCGCCGTCCTGGCGGGCTGCCGCTACAACCTCTTGCATCAACTGCACCGCTAAGTGACGAATATCGGGGTCGGCCATCATCACCTCCGTGGTGGCATTCATTACCACCGACAGCCCATTAAATGGAATATTCCAAACCAGCTTGCGCCAGCGGGCCAAGCGTAAATCTGGGGTCGTATCCACAGCAATTTGGGCGGCTTGGAAGTCAGCCGCTATCCCAGCGAGCACAGGGCTTAGGGGCCTGGGTTGCTGGTCGGGGTAGTGCTGGCCCAAGAGCACATGGCCATAGTCTAAATGGTGAATCTGACCTGGCCCCACCTTGTTAGAGCAAATAAAACAGAGCCCACCCAAAATGGGGCGATCGCCCGCCCAAGCCTGTAATTCATTCTCAATGGCAAACCCATTTTGTAGTGTTAGCAAAGCCGTATCAGGTCCCAGCAAAGGCTTAACCAGCTCCGGTAATTCATGATTCTGGGTGGTTTTCAAGGCAATGATCACCACATCCACCGCTGGCATTGCCGTGGTGCAGTTATAGGCGTTAACCCGAGGTAGCGTAAAATCCCCAGCGATCGACCGCACCGATAGCCCATGGCCCGCTACTGCTTCATAGTCTCGATGCAGCAAGTAGTGCACGTCAGCCCCGCCCCGCTGCAGACAAGCTCCGTAGTACCCACCAATCGCCCCCGTGCCGATGATGGCGTAGCGTCCCATAGTCCCTCCTGCTGCTGCTAAAGCTAAAGTGTCTCTAAAGGTTGACTCCGAATCCAGTCCCACTTCTTACCATAGGAAAGGTTTTTAGAGTATTCCATCTAGAACAACCTCCATCCATAGTCAGGATACTGAACTCAGCCGACTAAGTAGGTCTAGTCAACCTGGTGGATAGATAATTAGCTGGGATACTCTGAGGGTGATTTTCACCCCAATAGCTACTGCCGTTACCGCAAAAGGACATGCCAGCGATGGCCGATTATCAGCCTGCCGAGACCGCCTTTGCTGTCGATCGCGACTGCAAAACATTAGCGCGTCACGTACTTGAACAACTCCAGAGTTTTGGGTCAGAAGCCCAAGACATCAGTGCCCTGATGAACCGTTTGGCGCTGGCTGGTAAGCTAATCGCCCGCCACCTAAGTCGAGCTGGGCTAATGGAAGAGGCCCTAGGCTTTACTGGCGAAACAAATGTGCAAGGCGAATCGGTCAAGCGCATGGACATTTACGCCAACGACGTGTTCATCTCCGTATTCAAGCAAAGCGGCCTGGTATGCCGCCTAGCTTCCGAAGAAATGGATCAGCCCTACTACATTCCTGAAAATTGCCCCATCGGCCGCTATACCCTGCTCTATGACCCAATTGATGGTTCATCTAATGTTGATATTGACTTAAGCGTTGGCTCCATCTTTTCAATCCGCCGCCAACAGGGGGATGACCTCGACCAAGACGCCAAGGACTTGCTCCAGGACGGTCGTCAGCAGCTCGTGGCTGGCTACATCCTCTATGGCCCTAGCACCATGTTGGTGTACTCCATTGGTCGTGGGGTACATGCCTTCATCCTGGATCCCAGCTTAGGGGAATTTATCCTAGCCGCCGAAAATATCAAAGTGCCCCCCCACGGTCCTACCTACAGCGTCAATGAAGGCAACTTCTGGCAGTGGGAAGACGCTATCCGCGACTTTACCCGCTACGTCCATCGCCATGAGGGATATTCCGCCCGCTATACCGGTGCCCTGGTGGCCGATTTTCACCGCATCCTGATGCAGGGAGGCGTCTTTCTCTACCCAGGCACCGTTAAACAGCCAGAAGGGAAGCTCAGGCTGCTGTACGAAACCGCCCCGCTGGCTTTTCTGATTGATCAGGCGGGCGGACGAGCCAGCACTGGCACCCAAGATATCTTGGATGTCATCCCCACAGCACTACACCAAAGAACCCCATTTATTATCGGCAGCACCGAAGATATTGCCCTAGTTGAGTCATTTATTCAGGACCATAGCCGCCGGCTGCAAAATAGTATGGCCCCAAACTAGTGCTCTGTGGCATGGGTCGACGAATCAGTCCTGATACCTGACACCTCGCACCTGCCCCCCGTGAAGGGGACTATAGTTTTGTCAACTGTCACTAGACATTGATCCCATGATGTCGTCTATAGTGGCTAGGGAAAATGTATCCTGCACTACCCTGACCTCTGGGTTGCTTAAGAGGGTCTGTAGTATCCATAGATTTCTGTTAAGTGCTGGCAAGATAAAACTACATTTGCATTGATGCTTTCCCAAAGCCTATGGTGACCCTGCTTGAAAATCCCTTACGCGTCGGTCTTCAGCAAGACCGCATTCCCGAGCCTCAAATCCTAGTCATTTTTGGGGCGTCTGGAGACCTTACCCAGCGTAAAATTGTCCCTGCCATCTACCAAATGCGGCGGGAACGACGGCTCCCCCCAGAATTAACCATTGTCGGGGTGGCCCGTCGTCAGTGGAGTCATGAGTTCTTTCGCGAGCATTTGCGCGAAGGAATCGAAGAATTTGGTAATGGGATTGGGTATGAGGCCATTTGGAACGACTTTGCCAAAGGTTTGTTTTACAGCCCTGGAGACATTGACGACCCCGAGTTTTACCAATCGCTGAAATCATTTCTAGCCGAACTGGATGATCAGCGAGGCACCAAAGGTAACCGGGTGTTTTACTTGTCGGTGGCACCGCGCTTTTTTGGGGAAGCTACCCAGCAACTGGGCAGGGCTGGCATGCTAGCAGAGCCCCGTAAGCAACGGCTGATCATTGAAAAGCCCTTTGGCAAAGATCTCGCCTCTGCCCAGGTGCTTAACCGGGTGGTGCAGAAGGTGTGCAAGGAAGAACAAATCTACCGGATCGATCACTATCTGGGTAAAGAAACCGTTCAAAACCTGATGGTGTTTCGATTCGCCAACGCCATTTTTGAACCCCTATGGAACCGCCAGTTTGTCGACCATGTGCAAATCACGGTGGCGGAAACCGTTGGTTTGGAAGGGCGGGCAGGCTATTACGAAACCGCTGGTGCGCTGCGGGATATGGTCCAAAACCATTTGATGCAGCTATTTTGCCTGACGGCTATGGAGGCCCCCAACTCCCTAGACGCCGACAGCATTCGCAACGAAAAAACCAAGGTTTTACAAGCTACACGCCTCAGTGACATCGATGATCTGAGCCAATGTGCGGTGCGCGGTCAATATTCCCCCGGCTGGATGAAGGGACAATCGGTTCCAGGCTATCGGGAAGAGGATGGCGCTAACCCTGAATCAACCGTACAGACCTTTAGTGCTCTGAAACTAGAAATTGACAACTGGCGCTGGAAAGGGGTGCCTTTTTACATGCGTACCGGTAAGCGGATGCCCAAAAAAGTGAGCGAAATTTCCATTCACTTTAACGAAGTCCCTCACCTAATGTTTCAGTCTGCGGCCCAGCAGATGAACCATAATGTCTTAGCCCTGCGGATTCAGCCAGACGAGGGAATCTCCATGCGGTTTGAGGTCAAGACTCCCGGCAACTCCCTCCGAACCCGATCCGTCGATATGGACTTTCGCTATGATGCTGCCTTTGGCCAAGCCAATACCGACGCCTATGCTCGATTAATCAT
>SLIY01000204.1 GCA_007135385.1 Leptolyngbyaceae cyanobacterium CSSed165cm_216 | reverse complement strand
TATTAGCTGCGTGGGGCTTGGTTGGCAAAGTAGGGCAGCGGTGCATTGGGCTGGGGCCAGTGATAGACAACATAGCGTAATACCCAGGGGGCCGACACCAGTAAGCAAAGCACCCCCAGCCACCAACTCGCCCGAAATTCTGCCAATGTGTTGATCGCCAAATCCTCTGGCGTGGTTAGGGCGGTAAGTAGCTCGACTCCAGAGGCGATCGCATTATTAATGGCGTGGGCCACGATCGGGACGATCAGCGATCGCGTACTCAGGTAGAGCAGGGCCGTCACCACTCCAAACACAAACAGCCCGATTACGTTAGCGTGCAACAGGCCAAACAGCACCGAGGTCAAAAAGATGGCCGGACCAACGCCCCACTTGGTGCCCCAACGGTGCAGCAGCACTCCCCGAAAGATAAACTCTTCGGTAATGGGAGCTACCACCACCACTGAAAACAGCATCAGTCCGTTGTATAACCGAGGGGAAGCCGCCTGCTCTGCCGAGAGCAGTAACGATTGTTGTAGGCTGGCTTCCACCCAGGTGGGAGCCACCAGGGACAAAGCCAGGTAAGACAACTGAAACGCCCCCAGGGAAAATAGAAACACCCCTACCACTAACCACAGCAATTGCAGCCAGGCCAGTTGGTGGGGCCAGGGGCCTAGTAGATAGCTCAACCTCAGGGGTGGACGGCGCGATACCAGCCAGATGGACAGACAGAGGCTGCTAAAAATTAAGCTGTACAGGACTGGGGCAAAAATCGGGTCATCGGCGGCCCATGGAATTAACCCCAGCCCCCCCAGGATGCCGAACACCAGCGCTAGCCCCAGGGCGATGACAAAAAAGACCACGACCACCAAACGGGCTTTAAGGGCAATAAACGGATTTTCAAACGTTGCCATAGACAGGAATTGCCGCTCCTCGAACGTCTTTGGCGGCCGCCGAAGCCAGAAAGCAAATCACCTCAGCTAACGACTCAGGGGTTACCCATTGATCCGCATTCTCAGTGCCCATAACGTCACGATTAGCAGGGGTATCGATCACGCTAGGCAGCACCGCATTGGCCGTGACGTTGGTGCCCTGGGTTTCAGCGGCGATCGATTGAGTCAGGGCCACCACCGCTGCCTTGGCGGCACAGTAGGCGGCCAATTGAGCCGATGGTTCTACAGCCCCTCGGGAGCCAACGGTGACAATGCGGCCATAGTTTTGGGCCTGCATTTTTTTCAGGCCATGCTTGCACACCAGAAACGTGGTGTTGACGTTCAGGTCAAAGGCCTGTTTCCAGTCTCGGTAGGCAAAGTCGGCGGTGGCTCCCATGGAAAATCCACCCACTAGGTGTACCAGTCCATCCAGATGGGGAATGTCGTGAATCAACGAAATCACCGTGGCCTCATCCAGTAAGTCTGCCCGTACCAGCCGTAGCCGCTCCAGACTAGCGGCGGGTAGGGTAGATTGCAGGCGATCGCGATCGGTGTCTTTTCGGTAGGGCACCACTACGGATGCACCTCGCGCCAGGGCGGTTTGGGTAACCGCCGTGCCGAGACCGCCAGCACCGCCTGTAATCAAGATTTGGTTACCATCCATAGGCTATCGAGTTGCTCAGCAACAGAGTTATAGTCGTCTGCATTCTTCTAGCATTAAATAACGTAGACCAACATGCCCCTAAAGCCAGAGATATCCTCTGTAAATGTGTAGGGGCAGAAACTGTGTAGGGGCAGACCTGGGTGTCCGCTCTGGCAGATTAGCGCCAAATTTGGCGTTGCCATATCTAGACTTGCGGTAGATTGGTAGACTGTTGAAGCTGCAAACGCAGGAAACTGCAAACGCAGTGCTGGCCCAACGGCTGAAGACGTTAAGTCGCGGACCCAGCTAGGGCTGGACAGCAATCTGGCTCGCAACTGCACGGTTATCCTTGATCTTCACCCTATGGCGACATTTTTACTGGAAGTTGGCACTGAAGAACTGCCCGCCAGTTTTGTAAGCGATGCCCTCAATCAATGGCAAACTCGGATTGCCACCGATCTTAAGGACCAAATTTTAGCGCCTGAGGCTATTCGGCTCTATGGCACCCCCCGGCGGCTGGCGGTGATCTTGGAGGGGCTGCCGGACAGTCAGCCGGATCGCCAGGAAGAGGTGAAGGGACCGCCCGCCCAGGCGGCCTTTAAAGATGGCCAACCTACGCAGGCGGCGGTAGGGTTTGCCCGTTCCCGGGGGGTTTCCGTAGAGTCTCTGGAGGTGCGAGAGACGGACAAAGGGGCTTTTGTCTTTGTCAATCAAGCCATTACCGGTCGGCCGGCTGGGGAGATCTTGACTGAGCTGATTCCCCGCTGGATTTTAGAGCTAGAGGGCAAGCGGTTTATGCGTTGGGGAGACGGCGATTTACGTTTTCCCCGCCCGATTCGCTGGCTGGTGGCGTTGATCGACAGCGAGGTACTGCCGATCACCCTGGAGAATGGGTCGATTACCTGCCATAGCGATCGCATCTCCCAGGGACACCGGGTATTGCATCCTGAGCCAGTGTCTCTACAGCGGGCTCAGGACTATGGGGATGCCCTGCGAGACGCCTTTGTCGAAATCGATCCGACGGCGCGGCGGCGGCTGATTCAAAAGCAAGTGGAAGCTGCGGCCCAAACCCTAGGGGGTGTGCCGATCATCTCCGAAAGTCTCTTGGCAGAAGTCACCAACTTAGTCGAGTGGCCCACCGCTGTCGTGGGCAAATTTGACCCCGAATTTCTAGACTTGCCTGCGGAAGTCACCATTATTGAAATGGAGAGCCACCAG
This sequence comes from Leptolyngbyaceae cyanobacterium CSSed165cm_216, assembly GCA_007135385.1. Lineage (GTDB taxonomy): Bacteria > Cyanobacteriota > Cyanobacteriia > Phormidesmidales > Phormidesmidaceae > Nodosilinea. The sequence continues at coordinate 958 of SLIY01000204.1, read as the reverse complement.
CGCTACTTTCCGGTGCGGCCCAATCCCGCCTCAGCCGCGTTGATGCCCTACTTCATTACCATTTCCAATGGTGACCCCAAAAAAGAGTCGATCATCGCCGAGGGTAATGCCCGGGTAATTCGGGCTCGGCTATCCGACGGTAAGTTTTTCTTTGATGCCGATCGCACCCAGCCCCTGGATGCCTTTGTCACCAAGTTAGAGACCGTTACTTTTGAGGAACGGTTGGGGTCGATGGCCGCCAAAGTACAGCGCATTGGCCAGATTGCCAATCACATTGCCGATCAACTCCAGGTGGATACCGCCAATCGCCAGCAGATTCAACGGGCGGCTTACCTGTGCAAAGCCGACCTGGTCTCCCAAATGGTGGGGGAATTTCCCGAGTTACAAGGAGTGATGGGGCAAAAGTATGCCCTCCATAGCGGTGAGCCAGCGGCGGTCGCCAATGCCATTGTGGAACATTACCTACCCCGAGGGGCCCATGACCAGTTACCCCAGACCCTGGCTGGCCAGGTGGTGGGGCTGGCCGACCGCTTGGATACCCTGGTGGGTATTTTCAGCCTTGGCCAGATCCCCAGCGGCTCCTCTGACCCCTTTGCCCTGCGCCGGGCCGCCAACGCCGTGGTCAATATTACCTGGGCGGCGTCCCTGTCCATTAATCTGCTGGCCCTCCTGGACACCGTTATCCAGGACTTTGTTGACGATCCAAACCTCGCGATCGCAGCTCCAGAGTCCCTTCAAGCGCAACTGCGGGATTTCTTCTTACAGCGGGTGCAGACCCTGCTACAGGATGAGAAATCGATTGATTACGATCTGGTGAATGCGGTCCTGGGGGACGCCAACTCCCCCTATGCCGAGCGGGTCCTGGTAAACCTGCTGGATGGGAAAGACCGGGCACTCTTTTTACAAGCGATTCGCGACGATGGTCGTCTGGATCGAGTTTATGAAACGGTGAACCGGG
>SLIY01000316.1 GCA_007135385.1 Leptolyngbyaceae cyanobacterium CSSed165cm_216 | reverse complement strand
TTTTAGCTGATGGTTCGGTGTTTCAGGGTTGGTCCTTTGGGGCCTCCGGCACCGTCATGGGAGAAGTGGTGTTTAACACCGGCATGACCGGTTATCAAGAGGTGATGACAGACCCTAGCTATTATGGTCAAATTGTGACATTTACCTACCCAGAGCTAGGCAATACCGGGGTCAACCCTGACGACGAAGAATCCAGTCGGCCTCACATTAAAGGGGCGATCGCTCGTAATATCTGTGACATTCCCAGTAGCTGGCGCTCCACCCAGTCTTTGCCCAATTACCTCAAGCACCATAAGATTCCCGGCATTTTCGGCATTGACACCCGGGCTCTGACCCGTAAATTGCGCACCGTTGGGGCCATGAATGGAGCCATTTCCACCGAAATTCTCGATCCAGAAGAGCTGCTACGTCAGCTCCAAGATGCCCCCTCCATGACGGGGCTGAACCTGGTAAACCAGGTTAGTACGACTGAGGCCTACGAGTGGAGCGAAGGCACCCTATCCCCATGGGAGTTCAGTGCTGGAGCAGTCACCGCCGACCAAGCCGATCCCCTAACCGTCGTGGCCATCGACTTTGGGGTGAAGCGCAACATTTTGCGGCGGCTAGCCAGCTATGGCTGTCGCGTCGTGGTGGTCCCCATTACTAGCACCTTAGAGGAGATCATGGCCTATCACCCCGATGGCATTTTTCTATCCAATGGGCCTGGGGATCCAGCGGCGGTGAGCGAAGCCCCTCCTCTAATCAAAGCTCTGTTAGAGCAACAACTGCCCACCTTCGGTATTTGTATGGGGCATCAAATCCTGGGGCTTTCCCTGGGGGCCTCCACCTTTAAGCTCAAGTTTGGCCACCGGGGGCTCAATCAGCCCTGTGGACTACAGCGCCAGGTGGAAATTACTAGCCAAAACCATGGATTTGCCCTCGATGCCGCTACCATTCCCGAGAACACGGTAGCGATTACCCACCTCAATTTGAATGATCAAACGGTGGCTGGCTTAGCCCACAAAACCCTACCCTTGTTTTCGGTGCAGTATCACCCCGAAGCCAGCCCCGGTCCCCATGATGCCGATTACCTATTCTCTAATTTTGTCAAATCAATGCGTACCCATCGTCAAAGAAAATGACGACGACACAATAAGACCAAATCGCTATATGCTAGTTTCCTAGAGCTTTCCAGTAGTGTCTGGTGGTGCGGCCCATGACGAGAGTAATGCCCCTGAATCAGACGCTGCCCCTAGTTGGTACTCTCGTCATGGGGATAGCCAGCTAAAATGCTCTAAAGGATCAAGGCAAGGAAGGATCAAGGCAGGGACAACAGCGTTCCGTAGCGCATCCGGCCGCTCACCCCAAAGCGCTATAGCAGGCGTAGTTGTGGGTCAAACCAAAGGACAACCAGCGTGGTGAGCCGTTCACCCAGGGGGGAATTTCCACCCCTTGCGTACTCCGCTATCCTGACTTATATTTAACTGTCGAATTGGAGCACCGAGGAGGTTTCCCATCGCTGAATCTCTAACCCTGACCGTAAGTTTGCGAGGCACCCGCGATGTCAGGGGAACCTATCAATTGTTTCGCCTCACGGGCTTGCTCGATGCCTTTTCAGAACCGGCCTTCCGCAAGGTGATGACCAAGTACATTGAGGCTGGCCCCAAAAACATTATCCTGGACCTGGCCGCCATTGACTTTGTCGATAGTTCTGGGCTTGGGGCCTTGGTACAGCTGGTCAAAAAAACTACCACCGATGGCGGTACAGTGCAGGTTGTGACCAATCCTCGGGTGACTCAGACTGTAAAGCTGGTGCGCCTAGAGAAGTTTCTGTCCCTACAGCCTTCAGTCGATGATGCGATCGCTCATCTTAGCAACCAAGACAGCAGCAGTGGCTAAGGTGATTCATCGCCAACTGACTGGAGCAGCCATTCACCGAGGATGTGGTTAGCGATGGCTAGTGCCGCTGACAATCAGCACGTATTGACCGACTCCGGTTGGCTGCAACATCAGTGCCAGGTGATGGACAAGCAAAGGATCATGGCCTTGACATCGCAGCAAGTGCAGGAGCTGTCGCCGACAGCTTTGGCCTATCTTGGCGATGCCGTCTATGAGCTTTATGTGCGGGGTTTGTTTTTAACGCCGCCGAAGCGAATTCAGGCCTATCATCGTCAAGTGGTGAGCCTAGTGCGGGCTGAACAACAAGCGGCTCACATTGAACAACTCACTCCCCTGCTGACCGCTGCCGAAAAAGATATTCTACGGCGAGGACGAAATGCATCTGGCCGTGGGCCAAGGCGAATTGATGGGCCAACCTATCAGCAGGCCACTGGGTTTGAAACCCTAGTGGGTTATCTCTACCTCACTGATCCAGATCGATTAGCCGATCTCTTGAGCCAAATTCCAACCCTGTCCCCAGCGTCGATCAAGGACGGCGGAGAGTCCTAAGAGCACAAATGTTAGGCTATACAGATGCCCCTTGGGCACTACCATCTTCGCTTAGTCAGGTGTGACCATGCCACCCGAAAAACCCTCCCGTAGACCCCAAGGATCATCACCTCCTCCCCCCCGCAAATCGGCGGGGGGCTACAAAGGCGAAAAACCTCGTTATGACAGCAAGCGGTCTACCTCTAAAGGTGGCAAATCTCGCCACGATGGGGACACCCCGCGCCACGATGGGCAACCCTCTCCCTACAGGGGGGGCGGCAAATCCCGCTATGGTAGCCACAAACGCCACAGCAGCGGCAAGCCCAACTATGACCGCCAGAGCCGAGGCGGCCCCTCAGCAGCGCCCAAACCGGTAATTAAGGCACAGCAGGCTGGGCCTCACCCTGACAGCCAGACCCAAGAGGATAGCGACCTGATTTATGGTCGCCATGCGGTAGAAGCCGCCCTGCAAAATCACCGCCCCCTCAACCGGGTTTGGGTGAATGCTCGGATTCGCTATGATCCCCGTTTCTTGTCGTTGATTGACGAAGCCAAGGCCAGTGGGGCTGTGATCGATGAAGTCGATACCCAGCGGTTGAATCAAGTGACGGCTGGGGCAAACCATCAGGGCATTGCGGCCCAAGCCGCTTCCCACGACTATTTAGATATCGATGTCCTGATTGAGCAAGCCCTGGCATCAGCTCGTCTACCGGTGATTCTCGCCGCCGATGGGATTACCGATCCCCATAACCTGGGGGCGATTATTCGCACCGCTGAAGCGCTGGGGGCCCAGGGTATTGTGATCCCCCAACGACGCGCTGTGGGGATTACATCCACCGTAGCGAAGGTGGCCGCTGGAGCCCTAGAGCACTTTTCGGTATCCCGGGTGGTCAACCTAAAACGGGCCTTGGAAAGCTTGAAAGAGAAGGGATTTTGGATTTACGGCTTGTCAGCAACAGGGAGCCAACCCGTCCATCGCACCCACTTCGATCGCCCGACCGTGATTGTAGTGGGTGCCGAGGGCTCGGGGCTCAGCCTGACAGTGCAGCAGAGCTGTGACCAACTGATCTCAATTCCGCTGAAAGGAGCAGTTCCTAGCCTAAATGCATCGGTGGCTACAGGCATGGCACTCTATGAGATCTATCGTCATCAATGGGTGGCGCAACAACAAATTTCCTCTTTGCAAAACCAAAAGCAAAACAGTATAAACAAACAAGGGCCAGCGCTACCCCTGAACCAGTCCGAGCTTGAATCACTCAGTTAATGCGCAGCTAGATTAGATAAGCGAGATTTAGATAGGCAAGCACTATGAAAACTGCGATTGGTCGCTTTTTAAGCAATTTGTTTGGTGGTAAGAAGTTCTGGTGGGTTGAAATTAAAACCAACCATCCTGCCTGCACCTACTATTTTGGTCCGTTTGACACCGACACCGAGGCAGAGGTTCTCAAAGGCGGTTACATCGAAGATCTTGAGCAAGAAGGGGCACAAAATATTCGGGCTGTTTTGCTACACTGCAGTACCCCCGACCAGCTGACTATTTCCGATGAGGCAGATAGTCCATTTGCAGACTTTTCTACACCAGTGTTGGGGCAATCTTAGCGGGCTGTTACAGCGCTAAGCCTAAACCTTAGGTAACTTGTAAGTTGGCAGCAGCCGACTCTTGTCAGGATATTTGGCGGGCTAGCCAGCCACTGATATCGTTGGTAATTCTGTCAGGAATTTCCCAGGGTAGGAGGTGAGCCGTATCTGGATAGCACCGGCTTTCTACCTGGGGTAGATGGGCGGCTGTTTCCAGGCTTGCCTGGGCGGTGATGTGGCGATCGTTGGCCCCACAGAGGACCAAGCAGGGCACCGCGATCGCCCCCACATCTGGCAAACGGTTATAGCCCCGAGCGATCGCTTGATGGAGCGCCTGGTGAGCATAACGGGAGGTGCTCACATAGGCCCAGAAGCCCTCCTGGGCTAGCCGTTGATAGGCTTGGGGGGTGTGTTGGTGAAGTAGGTAGCGATACAGGGATCGCGATCCCAACGTCCGAATTACCCAAGGGTTCCCCGGTAAAGCTAAATTCAGCAGTGACGCCAGCCCCGTATTCACCATCTCCCACCAGGGGGTAGGGGGGTGGTCACTGACAGGGCGGGCTGCGGTGGCGATTAAAATCAGCCCCTGCACCCGCTCGGGATGGCGGAGGGCTAGTTCCAGAGCCAGAATCCCCCCTAGGGACCAGCCCAACACCCAACATTGGTCGATCCCCTGGTGATCCAACAAAGCCAGCAGATCCCCAAGGTGATCTTCCAGTTGAAAAGGATGATGCGCCCGACTCGCCCCATATCCCCGCAAGTCTGGCGCTAGAATGCGATGGTTAGCCCCTAGTCCTTCGGCAAAGACCGCCATAGTCTGGCCCGACCCAGGGTGACCATGTAAGCACAGCAGCGGTGAACCAGACCCTTGGCTATGGCAATGAAGTTGCACAGGTAACCCAACAAATAACAATAGCTATTCTACTGTCTGGCCGAGAGTGGTGCATTACGGCTGACAGCGAACGTCTGGCAGCAGCTTTCGACAGGGGAGGCCATTTAGGGGGCTTCCCCCTGGGCAGAGGCCTTGTCTGTGGTCACCGAGAAGGTGGCACAGCGATCCCCCGGGTTGGCATCCCCTTGGCGATGCTTTTGCTGCAGCCTAGCGACTCGAGTCGCCAAAGGGACGGGAGCTTCGTCACGGGTCGGCCGTTGGTTGGCAGAGGGGAAGCAGGCCTGCTGGGCTGTCACCCGAATCGGACCTTGGCTTTGGTGGCCTGACCTCGTTTCTCTTGACCGTGTCAGCGGTTGAGGCGTTGGCGTCAGTTTGGTGTCAGAGAAGGTTGGGCGAGTCTTAGCTTCAGGATCAAAGCCCTCAGAATCAAGGTCCTCAGCCTCAAACCGCCCAAGATCAAACCGCAAGTGATTGGAAAATTGGGGTGATCCCTGGTAAATCAAAACCTCGGGCGTAGGATGATCCCCGTTCAGGCTAGGGACAACTTCAGTGGAGTAGGAGGCTGGCACGGTGGCTGGATCGGGGGTCTGGACCTGTACCTCAGGGGTAGCGGGAGGTGCGATCGCGGCGGGCTCCTCCTCTATGACCGGGGTGGCGGGCTCCCTGGTGACTGACTCAGCTAGGTCCCCACTGGCTGAGTCACTCCCGTTAGTTGATGGTGCTGCTGGCCCATCCAGCCCAACAGCATCCGGTGGAGGTGCGGTTGGGGCCGGGGGGGGACTGGGGCTGCCGTGTAGCCGTAGGCCAGCAATCTCCCTAGATCCATCGGTGGTAACAGCGGTTGAGGGAGACGATGGGGTCAATACAGGGTGGGGGGTATGGGTCCTGGCGCTATATCCCTGATGGCGAGCTGCTGGTACCGGAGCAGAACGGTTTAGGCTGATTTCCTGGGGTTGCCCCTGGGGAGTTGGCGTTGCAGCCGTAGGATTTTGAGGGGCAAGCGGGGGATCAACCTCTGCCTGGGTGAAGCGCTGATTTCCACCATTCACCGGTCCATCCAGGTTGCGAGGGGGGGGTGGCAGAGCGGTCACAACCGGCTGAGGTGAAGTCACGGTTCTAGGTGCAGGACTGGAAGCCGTTGCCGCCGCACTGTCTGGCCTGGGGGGTTGGGGAACAGGTTGAACCGCTGTCAATGAGGGCTGACTCCCCCTAGAGGGTGGGGAAGGTGATATATTAGTCCGCTGCTGACGAATCTGTTGGACCCTGGCCCGCAACCGTTGAGCCGAGGAGGGGGGTGTTGCTGGTCTAGCCGAGGTTGGCGCAGAAAGGGTTGGTGTCTTGGCCCGAGAGGAGCGGGTCACCTGGGGGCGCTTCAGCTGGGTTTCAGGCTTGGCTAGCGCCTGGGCAGTGGCCGTGTCGCTCTGGAGGTTACGGCTGGCCGCTGTTGCAGAGAGGGGAGTAGAGACGGGGTCCTCTGGAGCAATCGGTTGAGTCGATAAGGGGCCAGCCTGATCGCTACCGCTGCAAGCTGTTAAGGCCAGTAATCCCCCCCAGGAGGCTAATGTCCAAACCCGCATAACTGCTTTCTCCTCTATTGCGCCCTACTGAGTACCGCTGATCTGCAGCCTAACCCTGATAAGTTCAGGCTGGTCTACTTGTCCTTTTTACAGGGCGGTCTTAAGGAATCCGTACAATCCTGCCCCAGTAAGTGTGAACTTTCTGTAGAGCCCTGGAGTTTGGGGAGGTGGGGAGTGGATGGGTGGATGGGTGGGGAGTGAAGGGGTGAAGGGTTAGGGAGTGGATGGGTGGTAGACGCGGAGCCCTGTTCGCGTTCGCGAAGTGTTCCCAGGAAAAGCGTTCCCAGGAAAAGTGGCTCCGGAGGAGTAACGGAGTCGTGGGCTCAGCCTGCCCGTTCGCGTAGCGATGCCGAAGGCATCAAGGCATAGGGTAGGGGAGTTTTGTAGGGCTTTGCCCGCGCGTAGCAGCAGCGGGAGAGAGAGTTCGTTCTTCTCTTTTCTTTTTTCGTTCTTGAGGGGCGTAGGGGCTGTGTGTTCGCCCTGGTGGATAGGAAGGGGGGACAAAACAGTGTGGGAGAATTATTCTTTCTAAACATTTAATTGGGAAAGACAATGCCAGGGGAGTTAGCAGCCTTATCAGCCGCTTTTTTGTGGGCGGTGGCCTCAGTCATGTTTGGGCGGTTGGGCCAACGATTGCCGCCCTTAGGGTTGAACTTGGCCAAGGGGGCGATCGCCATTGTGCTGCTGCTGGTGACGCTGGTTTTGCTACGGCGACCCCCAGCTGGCTTAGATGGTTGGGCCGTTGGGTTACTGCTGATCAGTGGCGGGGTAGGGATTGGCCTGGGAGATACCCTTTACTTTGCCGCAATTAATCAGTTAGGTCCCCGTCGGGCCATCCTCTTAGAAACGTTGGCCCCCCCCATGGCGGCCCTGATTGCCCTAGGTTTTTTAGGTGAAACTCTGACCGGCACCGCCTGGGCTGGGATTGGGCTCACCCTCGCTGGGGTCAGTTGGGTAGTTGCGGAACGAGTCCCGCCCGTGAAGGGGATGCCCCCTGGGCCTGATGGCTATCGAGGGGTGGTCTATGGCATCCTGGCCGCCCTGGGTCAAGCGGTTGGGGCCGTGTTATCTCGGTTGGTTCTAGCCGAAACAGCGGTTGATCCCCTATGGAGTTCTTTAGTGAGGCTTTTGGCTGGGCTCAGCATTATTTTGGGCTTATTACGTTGGCGGGGCCAAGGAATGACTCCCCTGACCCCACTGCGATCGCCCCGGCTACTGGCAACGGTGGCCCTAACGGCATTTCTAGGCACTTATCTGGCCATTTACCTCCAGCAAATGGCGCTTAAATATGCAGCTACAGGCATCGCCCAAGCCCTAACCTCCACCAGTCCACTGTTCATTCTGCCCCTGGCCGCCGCTGCCGGGGAGCCGGTTAGCCCCAGGGCCGTGGCTGGGGCCATTGTTGCCCTAGGGGGCATCAGCCTATTGGTGCAAGCATCCCCCTAGGGGCAGGCTATAGCGCCTGCGTCTGGTCGTCGATCAGCAGATCATCATCGTCGTCCAAGATGTTACCGTTAGGCGACTGATCATCATCGTCGTCGTCATCGGTTTTCGACTTTTCCGCCTCCATGGAGCCACCGATCATCTCGTCATCTCCTAACATGCCGAGACTGCCCTCTAGGTCATAGTTACGGGCGGTACGATCATCTAGAACCACATCCTGAAGAATCATGTCGTCGTCTAGGATGGCGGACTCGTAACCGCTATCCACCTCTAGAACTGTCGACTCTTCGTAGGCGTTGTAGCCAGTCCCAGCCGGAATCAAACGACCAATGATCACATTCTCCTTCAGGCCCCGCAACCAGTCTGACTTGCCTTCAATGGCGGCTTCAGTCAGCACCCGAGTCGTCTCCTGGAAGCTGGCTGCCGAGATGAAGCTGTCGGTGTTCAAGGACGCCTTAGTGATCCCCAGTAGGACAGGGGTGTACTGAGCTGGAGCACCGCCAGTAATGGCCATAGCCTCATTCACCTGCTCCACCTGGTAGATTTCGACCAACTCGCCAGGCAACATGGTGGTGTCACCCCCATCGTCGATGCGACACTTGGAGGACATCTGTCGCACAATCACCTCAGTGTGCTTGTCGGAGATATCAATGCCCTGGGACTGATACACCGACTGCACTTCGTTCACCAGGAAGGACTGTACATTCTGCAAAGCATGCAGGGCGGCATCGTGAATGCTCATCCCCTGGCTTAGGTTGTAGTCAAAGAACACCTCCAGAATTTCGTGGGGGTTAGCGGGACCATCGGTCAGGTGCTCGGCGGTAGTCACCATTTGGCCGTCAGACACTAACACATTTTGACCAGGGCTGATCGGGTATTCGGCGATCGCCCCATCGTTCTCGACCACCTTTACCTCAACAGTCTCATCATCGCTATAGACCACTTGGGCGGTCCCAGGACGCTTAGATAAGACACAGGCTTCCTTGGGTCGCCGAGCTTCCAACAGTTCTTCAATCCGGGGTAGACCCTGGATAATGTCCCCGGTCTTAGCCCGCTCGAACACCAGCAACACCAGATTATCGCCCCGTTGCACCAGGTCGCCATCCTCAATGTGCAAGACCGCACCGGTGGAGACTCGATAGGGTCGCGCCAACCGCAGCAGCACCTCTGCCCCATTAATGCCGGTTACCTCTCCTGATTCTTCGTAACTGATGCCATTGGCCAGGGGAATATTGGCCACCACCAGATCCCCTACCTTCACCGTCGGCTCCTGGCCCTGCAAGTCCACCTTCACCCGGTCGGAATCCCGCACCACCAACACCCGGCGAATAGCTTCTTGCCCTTCCCGAATACCGCGCACTTCCCCAGACTCTTTACAGCGGATTTCGGTGCGAGCCAAGACCGCTCCAGGCTCGATTTGCTGGCCATCTTCTATCAACAGTCGAGTAACGGTACTCCCCTGGGTTTGATCCGCAATCACATCGCGCCGAATCACTTGGGTCTCCAGCACCACCATCTGCAGTCGCATCAGGTCAGCATCTTGCTCATCGGGCACCAACTCAATGTCGGCGACCACATGGGGCGACTCATCTTCGATATCCATAATCAGTTGAGTGCGCAGGAGTTCCACCCCATCTACCGACTTCACCCGCTCTCCATCTTTGAACGGAATCCGTTGAGTGGCCCGCAGCCTAATGGAATTAGCAGCCTCGGTGGCGGAATCTTGACTCGGTACAGAGGGCTCGTCAGGCACGGGATACTCTTCTACCGGACGCAGCAAAATCGCAGGCCCTTCAGGGGTTTCCACATACTCCACATAGCGGAGGTCATCGGCTACCAGCCCTGGCATAATCTCTTCACCAGCGGTGACAATCGTGCCATCACGATCCATTACATCCTCAGGGGCATCCACCATGTGGATATCACCGGGTTTGATCAAAATTTCCCGCAGAATGTCATTCTTTTGGGTAACTTCGACCACACCACTGTTCTGGCAGAAGATGTCCTTAACGACCTCCGTACCCGCCTCAAGGTACTGGCCGTCTTCCACCATCAACAGGGAAATATCCTTGTTCACCTCATGGGCTTCCTCAGGAATCCAGAGCAGCGTTCCCCCCTGGGTGACCTCGTACCCCTGTTTCCCCTTACCTTTCTTGGCTACTTCCACCCCAGAAAACTTGACGATACCGCCAGTCTGGGTGTGGTACTGGTCATCTTCCAATTCGGCAATCACCTGACCACTGGTGACCTTAGCCCCCGGCGTGGCGATCAGCGAGAACCGTTGACCGTTGGCGGTTTCGATAAAGTAATGTTCACGCCCCTGGCCATGCTCCTTACGCACCTGAGCCTGATTCAGCATCACCGAAGCAGTGATAATTTCCACCTCCCGGCTGCCCTTATCGTCTTCAGTCCCGGGCAGACGCACGATACCGCCTCGCTCAGTGGTCAGGCGAGTTTCGGCCAAGGTATCGTCGGCGTTGACCTGATCACCGTTACGCACCACAGGTTCAGCCCCTGGGGGCAGGTTGTATACATCACCGGCTAGTACCCACAGCAGACCACCCCGCTGGGCAATGCGGGTGGTATTTCCCTGACGGTCGGTTTTCTCTTCCTGCACCAGGCCGTCAAACCGGACTTCCCCAGCCAGGTCAGAGGTCACGTCTTTAGTCGCTTTTTCGGTGACTTTGCGGGTGCGTCCAGCGGAGGGGAGTTCCGCCAGCAGTTGCTCTTTGATCACCGTATCGCCATCCCGGACAAACAGAATGGTGCCCTGGGGCAAAGACTCGGTTTTATTTTTGCCACTGCCTTCAATCACGATATCGCTGTTGGCTTCCAGCATCATCGCTTCTTCCCCGTAGCGGGTGCGGAAGACACGAGTTTTCAGGTTTTTGGGTAGCTTGACAGTACCGTCTTTTTTGGCTCGAATTCGAGGAGCCACTTCCCCCGTAAAGGTACCGCCGGTGTGGAAGGTCCGCATGGTCATCTGGGTGCCAGGTTCGCCAATGGACTGGGCTGCAATGATGCCGACGGCTTCCCCTAGGTCAACCATGTCGGAGTGAGCTAGGCTCCAGCCATAGCAAAGACGGCAGACCGAGCGGGTGGCTTCACAGGTGAGGGGCGATCGCACCATCACTGACTCCAGCCCAGCGTTAACGATGTCCTCGGCAATTTCTGGGGATACCGCCTGATTTTTCTCCAGAATCACCTCGCCGGTTTCAGGATGAACCACATTCTCTGCAACCACCCGGCCCAGCAGACGACTTTCTAGGGAAATCAACACCCGTTCCCCATCGGTCATGCTAGTTAGGGGAATACCGCGCTCGGTGCCGCAGTCGTGCTCCCGAATAATCACATCCTGGGACACGTCCACCAGACGCCGGGTAAGGTAGCCCGAGTCAGCGGTGCGCAGAGCCGTATCGACTAGACCCTTCCGGGCTCCGTAAGAGGAGATCACGTATTCCGTAACCGTCAGCCCTTCCCGGAAGTTAGTTTTAATCGGTAAGTCAATAATTTCCCCTTGGGGATTGGCCATCAGCCCCCGCATCCCCACCAGCTGCCGCACCTGGGAGATATTGCCTCGGGCTCCCGAGAAGGCCATCATGTAGACCGAGTTGAGCGGGTTGTTGATTTTAAAGTTTCTCACCACCTGATCTTTCAGCTCTTCACTGGTGTCATTCCAGGTGTCGATCACTTTGGTCAGGCGTTCCACCTCGGTAATTTCTCCCCGGGTGTAGCGGTCTTCGGTGGCCCGAATGTCCTCTTCCGCTGCCGCCAGCAACTGCCGCTTCTCTTGGGGAACCTGTAGATCTTCAACGCTAATGGAAACCCCCGCCCGAGTGGCGTATTTAAAGCCTAGGTCTTTGATCCGATCCGCCATTTGAGCCGTGCGCGCCGTACCGTAGTGGGTAAAGGACCAGGCAATCAGTTTTTTCAGCTGCTTCTTATCAATAATCCGATTCCGGAAGATCATGGAGGATTGAGTCGCCCCTTGGTCAGCCATTGTATTTTCGCCCCTCGTGTTCATGTACTTGCGTTAGCCGTTAGCCGATGTCTGTGTGCTGTTGAGGGGGGTGAGACCATCCCCCCCACCTAGTCTTAGCCCCCAGTCTTAGCTGGCGATCGCATCCAGGATCGCTTTGTTGTAGATAATCCGCCCTGGGGTGGTCTTGACGTATTGGGATAGCAGGTTACCTTCTGCATCTAGGCGTATGCGGCGATCCTCATAGATTTCAGTGATCGTGCCATCCTCAGCATCTATCCGTTCTGGAGCTGAGGTGTCGATCTGATCCGATTCAATCTGACCGTCAAACCTGAGCCAGACCTTGGCGTGTAGATCGACCAGCCCCTGTTCAAAGGCGATAATGGCATCTTCCAAATTGGCAAAGTAGTGCCCTTCCCCTTTATGGGCATCGGGATTTTCCGCCGTCAGGTAATAACAGCCCAGCACCATATCCTGACTCGGGGTAATGATCGGCTGTCCCGTGGCTGGAGACAACACATTATTCGAGGCCAACATCAGCAGTCGCGCTTCCGACTGGGCTTCCAGAGACAGAGGCACATGCACCGCCATCTGGTCACCGTCAAAGTCAGCGTTAAAGGCAGGACAGACCAGGGGATGCAATTGAATCGCCCGCCCTTCCACCAGGATCGGCTCAAACGCCTGAATCCCCAAACGGTGTAGCGTCGGTGCCCGGTTCAGCATCACCGGGTGACTCTCAATCACGTCTTCCAGCACTTCCCAAACACTGGGATCATTGTGCTGAATCAGCTTTTTCGCCGCCTTGATGTTGTTAACCAGCCCTTGGCGAATTAACCGGTGAATCACAAACGGTTGGAACAGTTCGATCGCCATTTCCCGGGGCAGGCCGCACTGATGAATTTGCAGCTTAGGCCCAACCACAATCACAGAACGGCCAGAGTAGTCTACCCGTTTGCCCAGTAGGTTCTGACGGAAGCGGCCCTGCTTACCCTCAATAATGTCAGACAGGGACTTCAGGGGGCGGTTGTTAGCCCCCACCACCGTACGGCCCCGGCGACCATTATCAATCAGAGCATCCACCGCTTCTTGCAGCATCCGCTTCTCATTACGGACAATGATCTCAGGAGCTAGAATCTCCTGGAGACGGGCCAGGCGGTTGTTGCGGTTAATCACCCGGCGGTAAAGGTCATTCAAGTCAGAGGTGGCAAACCGGCCCCCATCCAACTGCACCATGGGACGTAAATCGGGGGGGATCACTGGAATCACATCCAGCACCATCCAATCGGTCTTAGAGCCAGTGGCGATGAAGTTATCGATTACCCGTAGACGTTTGATCAGCTTGGCTCGCTTTTGCCCCTTGGAACTGGCAATGTCTTCCCGCAGCTTCTCGGCCACGGTTTCCAACTCCAGATCCTCTAGCAACTGCTTCAGGGCTTCAGCCCCAATCCCCACCTCTACCCCTGAGAGTTCGGTGTCTTCATCGTAGAGCTGGTCTTCAATTTCAATCCACTGATCTTCCGTCAGCAACTGCTTGTAGCTGAGGTTGTCGGCATTGCCAGGATCCAACACCACATAGGCGTTAAAGTAAACAATCTGCTCCACATCCCGCAGCGGCATGTCCAGCAGAATGGCAATGTAGCTGGGAATCCCCTTCAGATACCAGACATGAGCCACCGGAGCAGCCAGCTTAATGTAGCCCATGCGGTGGCGGCGGACGCGGGATTCTGTGACTTCAACGCCACAGCGCTCACAGACAATTCCACGGTGGCGCACCCGTTTGTATTTGCCACAGTGACACTCCCAGTCCTTCGCCGGACCAAAAATACGCTCACAGAACAGCCCGTCCATCTCTGGTTTTAGGGTACGGTAGTTAATGGTTTCGGGCTTTGTCACTTCCCCAACCACCTGACCGTTGGGCAAGGTGCGTTCTCCCCACTGACGAATGCGATCGGGGGAAGCCAATCCAATTTTGACGTAGTCGAACCGCTGTTCAATCTTAGGCATGCTCAGTCTCTTCCTTGTAAGCGCGCTCAATCCGGCT
>SLIY01000107.1 GCA_007135385.1 Leptolyngbyaceae cyanobacterium CSSed165cm_216 | reverse complement strand
TAAGCGCTTGGCAAAAGCCTTTTATCTTCAGGGAGGTTGCTTCATCGCATCAGAACTTACCATCCCCTCCCACGGAGGGGTGCCCGGAGGGCGGGGTGGGTTCTTCGGGCTTGTTTGACCCACCCCTACCCCTCCAAAGGAGGGGATTTCGACCCTAGGCCGCCGCTGGCCCTAGGGTCGATGAAATCCGCATGGCCAACTCTGTGAGGTTATCGAGATCGGTGCAAAACTGTTCTGCCTGAGGACGGGGCACCCCAGCGGTCACCATATATTCCACCAGCAGGTTAAACAGCATATCCTCGGCCAACTGCCGCTGTTCTCCCGGCCCCTGCTGTTGATAGTACAGAAACTCTTGGCAACGCAGGGCCAAATCGTGATATGTGGTGTTGCCCACCAAATACGCTAGGCTGCTAACAATCATGGCGACCTCAGAATGCCAGTGGCCCTAGTTTAGCGAATGACCAAGCGGTCAACCGGTGCGGGTGAACACCACGGAAAGATTGTTGGCTGGCATCGCTACGGTCGCCTGCACCGCAAGCCCCTGATCCTGGGCGACCTTGACCACCGCCTCTAAATCTCGCACCCCCCATTGGGGATTACGGGCCTGCAAGCTGGCATCAAAAGCAGCATTGCTGGGGGCGGTGTGTTTGCCATTTTGCTTAAAAGGACCATACAGGTATAGCACCCCCTGCGGCGGCAACAGTCGCCCGGCCCCAGCCATCAGCCCCAGGCAGGAGCCCCAAGGGGAAATGTGCACCATGTTGATATTGACAATAGCCCTAATCGGCTGGTGTTGCAGCCAGTCGGTATGGCCGGCTTCCACCGGCCATACCGACTCACACACATCTAGGCTGACTGGGGCCTGCAGGGTCTCGCAGGGTACTGCTTGCCGCCAGGCGGCAATACTGTCTAACGCCTCTGGATCGCGATCGCTGGGTAACCACCAGCGGGGAGCCAGCCGGGGGGCAAAGTACACCGCATGTTCGCCGGTACCACTGGAAATTTCCAACACCGTGCCGGTGGGGGGCAGCACCCGTTGTAGCACCGCCAAAATTGGGTCACGGTTGCGTTCGGTCGCCGAGGCATAGCGGCGAGGATCAGGGGAAAACACCATGGGTAGTTAAAACTAGGATGACGGCTCGCCCAACCTTAGCAAAAAGTCGGCCTTTCCCTGGCCAGAAAAATTGGCCCTAGGGAGGGTGTTTCACGGCAAGATATCCATTTATAACGTTATCCAGGTTTTTCCATTTGTTTTCCCTCAGGATTGATGCAGCTGGCAAAATATGTCGCCGTGATATGTCGTTGCGGTTTCTCTCGGTAGCCCGCCCATTCCAATCCGCCCATTGCCCCAACAGCAAAGCGTTAACAACTTTAATACTTTGGAGAACATAGCCCATGATCAAAGGACTCGCAGGCAAGACAGCGCTAATCACTGGTGGTAGCTCAGGCATTGGCCAGGCGATCGCCATTCGGCTAGCGGCAGAAGG
The DNA here is from genome assembly GCA_007135385.1 of Leptolyngbyaceae cyanobacterium CSSed165cm_216. Lineage (GTDB taxonomy): Bacteria > Cyanobacteriota > Cyanobacteriia > Phormidesmidales > Phormidesmidaceae > Nodosilinea. The sequence continues at coordinate 12,436 of SLIY01000107.1, read as the reverse complement.
CTGTAACGTCGCCATCGGTTACCGCAGCGGCAAAGAGGCGGCCGCCGAAACGGAAGCTACCGCCCTAGAAAAAGCTAAGGCCGCTGGCCACGATACCGTCAAAACCCTGCTGGTGCAGGGGGACGCCGCCATTGAGGAAGATATTCTGCGGGGCATTGCCAGTACCATTGACACGCTGGGGGGGCTTGATATTTTGGTCAACAACGCTGGCATCCAAAATGATTACCCGTCCCACCAAGTCCCCACCGACAAGTTTGACCAGGTGATTGCGGTCAACCTGCGTGGCCCCTTTTTGTATTCCCGGGAAGTGATTCAGTATTGGCTGGACCACAATCGCCCCGGAATCATCCTGAATGTCTCTAGTGTGCATGAGGCTATTCCTCGGCCCCAGTATGCCAGCTATGCCATCAGTAAAGGTGGGATGAAAAATTTGACCAAAACCTTGGCCCTAGAATATGCCGAACGTCAGATTCGGGTGAATGCGATCGCCCCTGGGGCCACCATTACCCCTATTAACGAAGAATGGGTCGAAGATCAGGAGAAAAAAGCCAAAGTGGAAAGCCACATTCCCATGGGTCGGGCCGGTACCAGCGACGAAATGGCAGCGGCAGCGGCATTTCTAGTGTCTGACGAAGCCGCCTATATCACTGGACAGACCCTGTTTATTGACGGTGGGCTTACTCTCTATGCTGATTTCCGTGAAGCTTGGTCAGCATAATCTCTGTTCTTGCGGTAGGTCGATGAGTGAGCTGATGGTGGCCCCAGGGTACGGCTTTCAATACCTGAGAAATCTTCAGATGTCTGACACAATAAGGCGGGGGGTTACGGGGTTGCCCCTGGCTATAGGCAAACTACCAAGCCCGGGCACATCATCCCTCAGGAGACAGGTTTATGGACAACAACAACCTTTTGCGACAGTTGCTAATGATTGGTGTCGGGACCACATCCTTGGTGGCTGAGCGGTTGAAACAAGTGACCGAAGAGTGGGTACGAGAAGGAAAATTTAACCCAGACCAGGCTCGTAGCTTCGTCGATGATGTGATGGCCCAGCTAAACGTCAACAACAGTGCCCTGGAAGATCAGTTTCAGCGACTGTTCCGCAATACATTACAAGATTTGGGGGTGCCTCGCCAGGCTGAAATGGATGAGCTACGGGGTCGCCTAGATCGCCTAGAACGCCAGGTGCGCGACCTGGAAAATAAGTCCTGGAAGTAAGCCTGTGGCTTGCCAAGGGCCGTAGGTTCCCTGGACAACGGGGCATCTTGCATTAACTTGCACTAAACTGAAGGTGTTTCCTGTTGGGTGCTGCTTGTGTCATAACTCTGGTGCGTGCTTTGTCTGCCTGATGTGCTGCCTGGGCGGATAAAGCTTGTGTAAAAACTGGAGTTACTTTTCAGCAAGCTACGGGTAAGTTGATTTAAATTGGTCGCGCTTTCCCCCGGCACTATCAAGGAACAAACCCCCATGAGCTACCCTAGCTTCCATAGCTACGTTAAACTCCTCAGGAGCTTGCTCAAGCGTAAGCAGCAATGGTTGTTCGAAGAATCTATTTTGCTGGCCGACCTATGTCTTGCCTATGGCAGTATTTCGGGCCTGTCTGAGAAGGATAAGAGAACCCTGTTTTTAGCCGCTCACTTCAAAAATCTAGGGGCCATTTATCTTGATGATGACTGCCTTGCCCAGGAGTTTCGGGATCATGCTCAGGTGATTAACCAAATGCATATCCTGTTTGAAGAAAGTGCGAAGCTCGCCAGGGATTCGGGGCTCAAGGATGTGGCCTTAGTGTTAGAACAGTACCATTTACGCGCCATTCCTAACTGTCACCTAGCCCGCATTTTTCAAGTGCTCAATGCCTGGGTATCGTGCCGTCAGCGTAAGGGGTGGCGTAGTTCAATGAGCGATAAAGAAGCCCTAATTATCCTAAAACAGCGGGCGGAAATGCAGTGGTCAGATCCGAAGGTGGTATTCCACTTCATTGAACACCTCTGCCGTTACTCGTCGCGCCCAGAACGGCAGCAAGCTTGTTCTACCTCTGGATTTAGCATTGCCCCGGTTGAACACCACCCTACCCCGTCTGATATCGATAGCTTTAAGACTCTAGAGCAACGGCTTTAGTTGCTCTGGTAACCCGGGACACTTAAGGCTAAAGTTGGATATAACCACTATCGGTAGCCGCACGTTTAGGATTCTCTGTGTTATGGCTAACAGCACTATGGATTTCGATTACCCTATGCCCTTGACGGTATCCGACCTGGATGCCGCCGCCTATGTAGAGACGATTGAAGCGGTGATCGCCAGCCTTGACCAAGGGGACGGGGCGATGGTTAGCCATACGGACGAAGGGCATCTTTGGACCTTTAAGTACGGTACTGTCAGTGTCTATGTGCAGTTGACGGGTGAAACTGAGGCGGATGCCTTGACCGTGTGGTCGCCAGTGCTGTCCTTACCTGCCAAGGATGAGCCCCGGCTGATGCGGCACCTGTTGGAGATGAACTGCAACGAAACCCTAGAAGCCCGATTTGGCATTTCTGGGGATCAGGTGCTGGTGATATCTAGCCGGATTATGCAAGATATTTCCCCCGCCGAAATCTCTCGACTGATGACCATCGTCGCCACCATTGCCGATGACGCTGACGAAGATTTGATGACTGAGTTTGGCCAATAGTTCCTGTAAGTCTAAACCTGTGACCCTGCGGTATAGGTCGGCCAACCAGTTCTGGTATCTGGCACCTAAAACCTGACACCCTCAGTAAAGGTGGTCATATTTCTGCCAGACAGTACTATGCTTTCGCCTCTTCCATCACCGATCGAGCGATGGACGGCAACTGCAACCCAGGCGGATACTGCCCCTCTTCCTTGATGCGTTGAATCATAGCCGGGGGGACTTTCATCCCCAGGCGCTGGGCGATCGCCTGGACGACATCCCCCCGATCGAGGGTACCAGCCACCGCATCAGCGGGAGTTAACACCGTAATCCTAGGAATTTCTTGGGTTTCTAGCTGATCAATCACTTCTGTGAGGGGGGTGCTCTCCCGCACCGAGGGGATCGTCAGTAGGGGTTTCACAATGTCGTGCAGAGTCATGTCATCCCACTGACTGCGCTCGATAGTGCGGATATCATCGACGGTCACCAACCCCCGATAGCGCCCTTCAGAGGCGGCAAAGTAAACTGGCTGGCGGTTTTCCTCTAGCAGATAGCTATCTGCAAATTGGCGGATGGTGATCTCCGCATCCACCACCCGAAAGTCGCGAGCCATGGCATCCACTGCGGTCAGCGACAACATAGCTTCTTGTAAATTGGTCACCTGGTTATAGGCGGCCGCATTACGCAGGGCAAACCAGCCAATGGCCGCAATCCATAGCCCAGAGAAGTCTTGGTACAGCAGGGCCAGAGAAACGCCGACGATAATGGCCAACCAACCCAGGGCCTGACCAGACCGAGCCGCCCAGCGAATGCCCTGCATGCGACTACCGGTAAATTTCCAGACTAGCGACTTCAGTACCTGGCCCCCATCTAGGGGCAGCCCTGGAATCAGGTTAAACAGGGTAAGCACCAGGTTAATTTGAGCGACATTGGCGGTGATCACGGCCACAGGCTCGGGCAATCCGGGACTGATGGAAATAGCTGCCAGTAACAAAAAAAGCCCAAAACTGACCAGTGGACCTGCGATCGCGACTTTTAGCGCATCTCCAGGAGTCTTAGATTCTTTATCGATGGAGGCGATGCCACCAAATAAGAAGAGCGTGATCGAGTTGACGCCAATACCCTGTATTTTGGCGGCGATGCTGTGACCCAACTCATGGAGCAGCACAGAGCTAAACAGCAGCAGCGCCAACGCCAGGCCCATCACCCAGGCTAAGTTGCCCCACATGGCATGCCAGGCTGGCTGCAACCCATAGGAAACAGTCACCAGAGCCAGAATAATAAACCAGGAGCTATCGACGAATAACGGAATGCCAAGAATAGCCCCAATACGCCAGCTGGATTGCATAGCCTAAATCCTAGGAACAGCAACCGGGATCCGTCCTGGGGTTGGGTGTACAGTTTGTACATGCTCAAGTCAGGTTTATCCCGGTATTTTTCTATTCTAATAGAGGACTTTGCCGGATCTGCTGGGTCTGCCAGATCTGGTAAAGCCGCGATTGCCAGCACCCTAGCCCCAGCCCTCCAGCGGTCTAGGGCAGCCCGGGCTACAGTAGACCGGCATTAGCTAAGCCTAAAATCATTCCAGCCCCTAGAATGTGTCCCAAGCTGCCAATGGCCAACAACTCTGGTAGGCCGAAGCCTTCAAACACCATGGGCAACCCTATCGGCAGGGCTGGCCCCGCCCCGGGTTTTTGAATTGCATATTTACCAATCGCCAACACAAAAGCGTTGCAGAGAATCATAATCAGCGCCACTTTAAACGACCACTCAGCGGTGGTTGGGACGGTCTGGGCTAGCAACACGGTTGAAAACAGCAATGTTATCGCTCCTAATCTGATTACAGCTTGAATCACTTCGGATTATAGGAAGCCGTAGAATCTTACTTAACAGAATGTTCAATAGAGTTAACATGCAGGTCAAGATTTGTGGCATTACGCAGGTGGAGCAGGCCCTGGCGATCGCGAATTTAGGGGCCACCAGTTTGGGCTTCATTTGCGTGCCCCAATCCCCTCGCTATGTGACCCCAGCGGCATTAACCCCCATCACCCAAGCCCTGGCCGCCAGCGATCGCCCTGTTACCACCGTCGGGGTGTTTGCTAATGCCGATTTGTCCCACATCGTGGCCAGGGTCCAGCAAAGTCAACTGCAGGCGGTGCAACTCCATGGCACCGAACCCATCGATCAGTGTCAACAACTGCGGCAACGGTTGCCCCAGATCAAACTGATTAAAGCGATTCGGGTGCGTCAAGCCGACGATTTAACCCTGGCCCACACCTATGCCCCCCATGTGGATGCGCTGTTGCTGGATGCCTATCACCCTGACCAATTAGGCGGTACTGGTCTTACCCTAGACTGGCAGGCCCTGCAAACCTTTATCCCCAGGTGTCCCTGGTTGTTGGCCGGGGGGCTAACCCCAGCCAACGTGGCCCAGGCCATATCCACCCTCAGCCCCCAGGGCATTGATCTCTCCAGTGGGGTGGAAGTGCGGCCTGGCCTGAAAGATATGGCCCTGGTGCAACAGCTGTTTACCCAACTGGCCCCTTGGTTGCCAACCCCTCTGCCGTAGGTTTAGGCGGCAGCTTCTGGCTTAGGATAGAGCCAGGAGGGCATGAGCTCTGGGATGCTAAAGACATTTGCGTTAATTTGCGTTGAGGATCACAGCTATGGCTGGCATGAACTTGTTCAAAACGTTAGCCCTGCTGGGGTTGCTCAGCGGCTTGATTGTGCTGGCGGGTTATCTGCTGGTAGGCAATGAGCAAGGCTTATACTATGGCCTGGGCTTTGCGGCCTTAAGTAGCTTTGGCTCCTGGTACTATTCCGATCGCGCTGCCCTGTCTGCCTTTCAGGCTAAGCCCACTCCCCCAGAAGAGGCCCCCGAACTGTTCGCTCGACTGGAGCACCTGAGCGATCGGGCTGGCATTCCCACCCCAACCCTCTATGTGGTGCCCTCAGAGTCGCCCAATGCCTTTGCCACCGGGCGTGACCCCAACCATGCTGCGATCGCCCTCACCCAAGGCATCATTGATCTGCTACCGCCGGACGAACTGGACGCCGTGATCGCCCACGAATTAACCCACGTGCGCAACCGCGACACCCTCACCCAAGCGGTAGCGGGTACCTTAGCCGGTTCCCTGACCTTTTTAGGCCGAATTTTGACCCTGGGGGCGCTGTATTTCCCCATGGCCCGGGTGGGAGGTCGGCGGGGAAACAACCCCTTGGTGATTTTGTTTTTGTTGGTGGTGGGTCCTATGGCGGCTGGCCTGATTCGCCTGGCCATTTCCCGCACCCGAGAATATGCCGCTGACGCCGGGGCCGCTGACATCACCGGTAACCCCCTCGCCCTGGTCAGGGCCCTAGAAAAGCTGGAAGACCTAGGCCAAAAGGTACCGATCCACGGGAATCCAGCTTTTTCGCCTTTATTTATCGTCAATCCCCTCTCTAAAGAAGGGATGATGCGGCTGTTTATGACCCATCCCCCCATCGACGATCGGATTCAGCGGCTGAAGCAAATGGCTGAACAAGCCAAAACGGAGACGGACACAGCCCCGGTGGTTAGCTCCAATGGGTAGGTTAATGGGTCTGGGTGACTCGCCAACTCAACTTTAGATTCAGCCAAAAATTCCAAAAGGTGACCACCACGATCGCGATCAAATTAGCCAGATAGGCCCACCGCTGGCCAAACACCAGGTTGTACACCCCATTTAGCACCAGTACATTCAGCACCAGCCCCGCCAGGCAGATCAGGTTGAACTTGAGAAACCGCTTCAGCCGTGCTGACCAGCCCTGCTGCTGCAAACTTACATCGGCGAAGGTCCAGGCATCGTTCCAAATAAAGTTGTTAATGATCGCCACTTCAGCCGCCACAATTTTGCTGCGGGTGAGGGGTAGCCCGAGGCTGCCATGCAGCAGATAGAGAATCACCATATCGACCACCACCCCGCTCAGCCCCACCAGACCAAACCGCACGAACCGTCCCAGGGGAAATCGTTGCTGCACCTGGGAGATGCGCCCCCCCAGCCGCAGCCGCAGCAGGTGATGAATGTAGTCCACATATTGGTGCCAGGTGACTTTGCTGACACCCTCCTGGCGCTCTTGAAACACATAGCCCACTTCAGTAATGGTGTGAACGTCGCCTCGCCCCAGCACTTCTAGCAGAATTTTATAGCCTTTGGGATTGAGCATCGGCCCCGCGATCGCCCGCCGCTGCACCATAAAATAACCACTCATCGGATCGCTCACCCGCCCCACCACCTGGGGCAGCAGCAACAACCCCAGGGTTTGGGCCCCGCGGGATAGCAAGCGGCGGGTCAAGCTCCAGTCGCTCACCCCACCCCCGGTCACATGGCGGCTGGCCACCGCTAAGTCTGCCCCCTGGTGCATAGCGGCCAGCAGATCTGTTAACACCTGGGGGGGATGTTGCAAATCCGCATCAATCACCCCCAAAATCTGGCCCCTCGCCACCTGCCAACCCCGAATCACCGCCGACGATAGCCCCCGTTCTGTCTGGCGGCGCATCACTCGCAGGTGGGGATAGGTGGTGGTCAAGGCCAGGGCCGTTTTCCAGGTGCGATCGGGGCTGTCGTCGTCTACCACAATCAGCTCATAGCGGTGGGGCATGACCCCGGTCAACAACTGGGTGAGCTGCTCCACTAAAACTGCCACATTGGCCGCTTCGTTATAGGTAGGAATTACCAAGGACAGATCAAGGGAGCGATCGCGCCCTGGCTGAGGCGCAGATCCCCCCATCCCCAAAGACCGTGGCGGCCCCACCGGTTGAACCTGGAGAGGACCCGTGGGACAAGGAACCAGGGCTTGCAGAAGGGGCTGGGAAGGCATGGTCAAACGATGACACAGGCAATTATCCTACAGCAGCGCTGACCGACCGTAAACGCCAGGTGGTCTGTTGCTAGACCGGCTGCATCGGCCTGCTCTAGAACTCAATGTTCTGCCTGGGAGCAAGGACTGAGCCCATTAACCATCGATCTGGATGCGATCGCCCAGTTTGCGAATGGTTTGGGCCATATCCAGATCGCGCTTCATCTGCTTTTCCACCTTGGTGCAACTGTACATCACCGTCGTGTGGTCTTTGCCACCAAACGCTTCGCCAATCTTAGGGAGACTCAGGTCTGTATGTTGCCGCATCAGGTACATACCGATCTGACGGGCTTGGCTGATTTCCCGGCGACGAGAACTGCCCTTTAGGTCTTCCACCGAGACGTTGAACCGCTCCGCCACAGCTGTCATTACCGCCGTCGGGGACGCCTCGATCTTTTCCTTAGACGGGGTCAGCACTGTCATCAAATTCTCCACACTCATGGTCAACCCCGAGATGGAAGTGTAGGCGATCGCCCGGATCAGCGCCCCCTCTAGTTCACGAATGTTGGAGGTGTAGTTAGCGGCAATGTACTCGATCGCCTCCCGGGGCAATTGCACATGCTCGTACTCGGCTTTTTTCTGCAAAATGGCCATGCGGGTTTCATAGTCGGGCGGCTGGATATCGGCAATTAACCCCATCGAAAATCGAGAGATCAGCCGGTCCTGCAACCGCTGAATTTGATTAGGCGGACGGTCTGACGCCAGCACAATTTGTTTGCCCGCCTCGTGCAGGGTATTAAAGGTGTGGAAAAATTCTTCCTGGGTGTATTCTTTGCCTTCAATAAATTGAATATCATCCACCAGCAGGATATCCACATCCCGATAGTGGGAGCGGAAATGTTGCATGCTGTCTTTGCGAATGGCGGCAATCAGGTCGTTGGTGAACTGTTCGGTAGACACATAGGCGACCCGTGCCTGGGGAGAAATTTCCTGGCGATAGTGGCCGATAGCCTGCATCAGGTGAGTTTTACCCAGGCCCACACCGCCACATAAAAACAGCGGGTTAAACTCGCGCCCCGGAGACTCAGCCACGGCCAGGGCGGCAGCATGGGCCATGCGGTTGTTGGCCCCCACCACAAACCGAGAAAAGACCGCCTTGGGGTTAAGGGCATTGTAAGCATCTTGCTGGGGGGCTGGGGCCGGTCGGTCGATGGGGGTTGGTCGGGGAACCGGCTTTGGCCAAGCCTGATCGACGGCCACTGCAGATGGCATCGGGTCGGCTACGGTGTCCGCTACGGTGACCTGCACATCCACCGGCTTACCTAAGATATCCTGCACCACCCGGCTGATGGTATCGACATAGTGCTTCTGTACCCAATTGCGGGCAAAGGGGTTGGGGGTAGAAATCACCAGGGCTTGGTCGCTCAAGGTCTGGGCCTGGGCTGGTTTAATCCAGGTTTCAAAGGTCGGGCGACTCAGCTGTAATTGCAGCTGTTGCAGCACTTCTTCCCATAATCGATTCAGCGCCTGATCCACAGCCCACCTCTGAACAACGTTGACAAAATGGTGCAGCCCCTGCCGGGCTGCCGATTGTCTGACCCCTGCTCAGGGGGTACACCCCCCAGGGATCTATAGGGTACTAGATATAGTCACATAAAGTGTCTTTCGGTCTACATATAGTGCAAGTGGGATGGTGTCAATGGGTTTATCCAATCCCTCAAGGGACACCAAGAGTTGATCCAGGCTTGATGGACGGAGAGGTGACGGCTTGATGTCCCTGTGGGTCTATTCAAGCACGCTAACCTGGACGTTAAACCAGGATGTTTCAATCGCCTAAACTTTTTGATCTATGGATCCATTGACATCGTTAATTACCCTAGGGAATCCAATTTTGCGGCGGCGATCGCGCCCGGTTGCCAACCTGGCCGATCCCCAATTGCAGGGGCACATTGACCAACTGCTCACCACTGTAGAAGCAGCCCATGGGGTGGGTATTGCTGCCCCCCAGTTGGGTTGGTCACAGCAGATTGTGGTTGTGGCCTCCCGACCGAACCTGCGCTACCCCCATGCCCCAGCGATGGCACCTACCGTACTGATTAACCCCTGGATAGTGGCCCACAGCCCAGACCAAGCTAAAGGCTGGGAAGGTTGCCTGAGTGTGCCAGGGGTGCGGGGGCAGGTGTGGCGCCACCAAACGGTAGAGGTCGCGTATTTAGATCGCTGGGGGCAGCCCCAGCGCCAGATTTGGTCAGACTTTGTGGCCCGAATCGTGCAGCATGAGTTAGATCACCTGGCGGGTCACGTTTTTCTAGACCGGGTAGCGTCATCGGCAGATGTGTTGTCAGAAGAGGATTACCAGGCCATGGTGATCGACACATTTGGATCGGCTGTATTACAGGATGCAACAAACCCAGCCAGTTCCTGAAAAATATCCAACAGAACTGAGACATCACGAAAATCTGTCCTATTCTGGAGGCCAGATTAACCGTCTGACCCAATCACCGTCTCGTGAGGGAATCACCGTCCTTGGCCAAGATCTAGGGCGTTTTAAGCCCATGGTGCGCTGCAGCAGCTGAAGCAAAGGAGGCAGTTTGAGTTTTGATCAACAGCCCAAAATCATCCGGCTCAACATATTGGACACCGACTACGCCAAAATGGCTGCGGGGGAAATCATCCCTGAAGAGAAAAAGCAGCGCTTGGCCCAAGACAGCTATGACTTTGATAAGCTAGGGCAGTACATTGCTCGGTATCGCTACGGCGGGCTTGACCAGCAGGGCAAGGACGATATTCTTTGCACCATTGCCACCACAGCGGGGCTGTTTACCCTGGCCGATGTGGAAGATATCAACGATCGCCTCCGTTACCAGGGCCGGTTCTACCTCACCCCCGGCGAGCGGCAGCAGGTGATGAACTGGCTGATAGACGAGTTGGGAATTAGCCTATAATTGCTCTCATTCTCCGCCACTGTGACGGGTTTGAGCAAGGGTATCAGGCCTGAGAATACTGGGCATTATGTCCTTGCTCATAGCTTAGCCACTAACCAACCCAGGAAATATCATCCGACTGGGACTCGGTTGGCGCTTGGACTGGCGGGCTGATAACCGGCGTTGACTGGCTGGGTTGCGCCTGGGCAGCCCGCGGTTTCGACCGCGCCTGAGCGGATGGGCTGACGCGATCGCCCCTGAGGGTCGGTCTTTGACCATCGCCATTATTCGATTGCTTCCGCTTGATAAAGGCAGAGGACGCAGACTCCTCCGGTGCCAGCGATTGCAGAAACCAATCTAGGGTCTCTTGGGAAAGCCATCCGCGTAAAACCGCCAGCGCCCCAATTCTCAGCCCCGCTTGCGCCTGCTCCTGCAGTAAGGCGTCTACCTGTTGAGCGTCCAGCAGCCCTGCCTGCTGAAAATAATACCCGATGGGGTGATCTCGACCGCCTGTGGCGAGCTGCGGCCACTGTTCAGCAAAAAATTCAATGGCATCGCGCTTGACCCACCCGCGCAGCTCCAGAATGTCGCCGATTCTCAGATCAGGCTGCCATTTTTGATCTTGAAGCACCACCTCAAGCTGCGCCCCAGAGAGCAATCCTGCCCGGCGCAACATTTCTCCGAGGGGTTTGGTTTGAGACTGGGCTGGCATAGCTAAACGGTCACGGCAAACAACACTTTTTCTGAGCAAGTATCCCTATTCTATCGTTACGCTCTTGGCCAGGCCCTGGAGCTAATGCGGTATGTTGGCTCCCCTCCCACCGCTCCATTCAGCTGTATGGCTAGGCCTAAACGGGTAGGGGTGAGCCCGATTCTGGGAAATAGGGCTATGGTCAGCGATCGCCTCTCAGCAGCCGATTAATCGGCTTTAACACATCGGCTTCAAAGCCTTCTCCCTTCAGCATCCGGTTCCAGTAGAGCCAGGGCAGAACGTAGACTTTGGCCAGGAACATGGAGTAGCGCTCCTGGGTTGGATCCATGGGGAAGGAGGGAGCCAGTTGATTGTCGTAGGCGAACTCTGCCATGATGGCCGAGTGGTAGCCGGTGATTAGGGGACAGCAGGTATAGCCGTCGTAGTGGGCGGTGGGGGGCTGGGACTGCATCACCGAGAGCAGATTCTGCACCAGCACAGGGGCCTGTTTGCGAACTGAGGCAGCGGTTTTGGAAGTGGGCAGCGAAGAGGCATCACCCAGGGAGAAGACGTTGGGGTAATGCTGGTGTTGCAGGGTGGTCTTGTGAACGTCTACCCAACCGCCTGGGCCATCCACCGCTAGAGGGCTGTGCTTTATGACGTCGGGGGCACTCATGGGCGGCGTCACATGGATCATGCCGTAGGGAACCGTGACCGCTTCGACCCCGTTCTCTGTGGTGACCTCAAAGACGGCTTCATTCACCTCGCCACGAATTTCCCTCAGGTTATGCTGGTAGCGGGGGATGATGCCCCGACGGGCCACCACTTGCTTGAGGGTGGCGGCATAGTCGGGTACACCAAAAATCACCTGGCCAGCGGTACAAAACATCACCGTGGTATTTACCCCCACGCCGCTTTTGCGCTTGAAGGCATCATCAGCCAGGTACATCACCTTTTGGGGCGCGCCACCGCATTTGATCGCCGTGGCCGGATAGGTGAATAGGGCATTGCCGCCCTTAAAGTTCTGAATGGTTTCCCAGGTGTAGGGGGCGTAGTCCTTGGAATAGTTACTGGTGACGCCGCCTTTGCCAAGGGCTGCGGACAGCCCTTTGACCAAATGCCAGTCGATTTGGATGCCTGGACACAGTACCAGGTAGTCGTAGGTGAGGCGGCGACCTGTTGCCGTTATCAAGGTGTTTTGGTCGGGGTCCAGACGAGTGACGGTGTCTTGTATCCACGTGGCCCCCTGGGGTATCACCGCCTGCTCATCTCGCTCAAAGGCTTCCATAGGGGTAATGCCACCGCCCACCAGGGTCCAACCGGGTTGGTAGTCGTGTTTGTCCGAGGGCTCAAGGATGG